>PXBW01000258.1 GCA_003566775.1 candidate division WS1 bacterium | reverse complement strand
CGACCGAGGGGATGTACGTCGGCCGGGGAGGACGCCACGGGGTCGATGATGCAGCGGTAGCGGAGATTGTCGGGATGCGCCGCTCTTTCCAGCTTTCCTCCGAGATCGCGCTGCAGACGGGGGTATTCAGCGATTATGGAACACGGCGCATCGTCGAGTACGCCTTCAGGCTGGCCGAAGAGCGCGACGGGCGCCGACTTGTGACCAGCGCAACCAAGGCGAACGCCATGCCTCATGGAATGGCGCTCTGGAATGAGGTCTTCGATGAGGTCGCCGCTGAGCATCCGGACGTTGAAGCTGAGTGGAACAACGTGGATGCGCTGGCGATGCGCATGGTGCTTGCTCCCGATCAACTCGACGTCGTGGTTGCCCCGAATCTTTTCGGTGATATTCTCACCGACCTCTCCGCGGCTCTGCTGGGAGGCCTCGGTTTCGCGCCTGCGGCGAACATAACTTCCGGGAAGGGACCGTCGATGTTCGAGCCGTGTCACGGCTCGGCGCCTGATATTGCCGGCAGGGGCGTGGCGAATCCAATCGCAGCCTTGCTTACCCTGGCGATGATGCTGAGGGATCTCGGTGAGGCGGAAGCCGCCGCAGCCGTGGAGGCGGGCGTCGCGGAGGTAGTGGAAGCGGGCGAGGTGCGCACGCCGGACATGGGGGGCGATGCCGGCACCCGGCAGATGGGACAGGCAGTGGCCCAGGCGGCGGTCGGCCGGCTTGCCGCACGCGGATAACACCGTTCGGCTGCGCAGACGATCACTCCCGATGCGAACGAGGTGGAGATGATGAGGCCGGAGTTGCCCGATCGCGATACTATCGCCGAGCTTCCCCCCGACGGAGGCCCCGAGTTCAACCGGCTTGTCTTTGAGAGCAGCCCCTACCTTCTGCAACACGCGCGGAATCCAGTTGACTGGTGGCCGTGGTGTGAGGAGGCGTTTGAGCACGCCCGGCGGGAGGATCTGCCGATCTTCCTTTCGGTAGGCTACTCGACCTGTCACTGGTGTCATGTCATGGAGCGCGAATCGTTCGAGGACGAGGAGATCGGACGCATACTCAGCGAACGCTTCGTTCCGATCAAGGTGGATCGGGAGGAGCGTCCCGACATAGATGATATCTATCTGACTGCCACGCAACTGATGGTGGGACGTTCGGGCTGGCCTAACTCCGTCTGGCTCACTCCCGACAAGCGTCCCTGGTACAGCGGCACATACTTCCCACCCGAGAGCCGGGGTGGTCTGCCGGGCTTCGGTGAACTGCTCGAGCACCTGGCGGCGGCATGGAAGTCGCAGCGCGATGAGATAGAGGCGCGGGCCGATCAGCTCGAAGAGGCGATTCGCAACTCTGTCAGGCTGAGCGAGACGACGGCGGTCCCGCTTACGAGGGCGCTGCATAACGGAGCGGTTGAGGCGCTCGCCGACCGCTTCGACCGGCGTTACGCAGGCTTCGGGGGAGAACCGAAGTTTCCACCGCACACAGCGTTAAGGTTGCTGCTGCGGCGGCACCGCACCACCGGTGATGAGCAAGCACTTCAGATGGCGCTGGAAACGCTCGATGCAATGGCGAGAGGCGGACTGCACGATCATGTCGGTGGAGGGTTCCATCGATACTGCATCGATGCGTGGTGGCTTGTGCCACACTTCGAGAAGATGCTCTACGACAACGGGCAACTTGCGCGAACTTACGCGATCGCTCACGAGATCACCGGCAATCGGGAGTACGAGTTAGCGGCCCGCGGCGCGTGTGACTGGGTGCTGCGCGAGATGACGGACGAAGCTGGCGGTTTCTACGCCGCACTTGACGCCGACAGCGAGGGGGAGGAGGGGCGGTTCTACCTCTGGGAGCGCGACGAGGTGCTCGAGGTGATCGGAGGAGAAGCTGGCACGCTGCTCTGTGATATCTTCAATGTGCAGGAGGATGGCAACTTTGCGGACGAGGCTACAGGGGAGCGCTCAGGCCGAAATATACTACACCTGAGCAGAAGCGGTATTGCAGACGGTGATCTCTGGCCCTTCGTGCAGAGCGCGAAGCAGCAGCTTCTCGAAGCACGCGATGCGCGTGTGAGGCCTCATCGTGACGAGAAGGTGCTCGCGGCATGGAATGGATTGATGATCGGCGGGCTGGCCGTTGCGGCACGAGTATTCGATGAGAGAGCCTACACCCGGGCCGCTGTGAGGGCCGCCGACTTCGTGCTGAATGAGATGCGCCGCGGGAACCGGCTGGGGCGAGCCTGGTGCGATGGCTCGATCGCCGGACCGGGTTATCTTGATGACTATGCGTTCATGATCGACGGTCTGCTGGATCTGCACCAGAGCACTGGCGAGAAGCACAGGCTCGAGCAGGCGACCGGGCTTGCGGAGGAGATGCTGCGCCTGTTTGAGGACAGGTGTGGAGGTGGCTTCTTCTTCACCGCCGAGGATGACGAGGAACTGTTTGCTCGAACGAAGCGCCCCTTCGATCAATCGATTCCCTCCGGCAACGGAATGGCCACCCTGGCATTGGTGCGACTTGCCGCGAGGACGGGCGATGAGCACTACCTGCAGGCCGCAGAGGGCGCTCTACAGATCTTCTCCAATGTTATGCAGAACGCACCCACCTCGACAGGGACGCTTCTTGTGGCCACCGATCGCTATCTCGACCTGGAGGAAGCGGATCGCCAGAATAGGGAGGAAGAAGAGGCCGCTCTCCAGGCGCCGGACGCGCGCGCGATACGCGGCCCGATCACGGTCGAGGCGTGGGCTTCGCTCCGGCGCGCGGCGCCGAACACCGAAGTCCAGATCGCCGTGCGCGTCACCATTGAGGATGGTTGGCACATCAATGCGCATGCTCCAGGGCAGGACAATCTCGCGGGCACGGAACTCTCGCTTGATGCCGCGGAAGAACGCTATCTGCTGGCGGGAGTGGACTATCCCGAACCCGAGACCATTACCCTGAAGGCTGCGGATGAGGAGTTTGCGGCCTACCTCGGCCAGATCTGGCTGCACGCGCTGATCGCGATCGGTCCCGAGGTCGAGGAGGGTAGTGCGCCGTTGCGACTGTCATTGCTCGCGCAGCCGTGCAACGCGAATGAGTGTGGCAGGCCCCGGCGATACCGCCTCGAACTCCCTATGCTGATTGACAGGGAGGCGGCGGAGCAAGGTCGGCATCCCGAGATATTCGATCGGTTCAATGGGCGATAGCCGTCCAGTCAGGTCGACTCTATCCAGACAGGCACAGGATACTGTCACGAGGCCCGCAGGCCCCCGTCAGAGGCCAATCAGACCTTGACATCCCGGCCTGCGGATGGTATATTGTTTTGTGTTAGCGAGAGGTGCGCCCATGGTCTAGTGGTAAGGATACCGGGTTCTCAGCCCGGGGGCCGGGGTTCGATTCCCCGTGGGCGTACCAGTAATTATCCCACCGCCGGCCTGCCAGAGCAGAGGAGAGAAGCGGGTCGTACGCGGTTCCTGATGGCCGCGCAGGCCCACTGCGCGGCTTTTTCCGTGTTAACGACAGGGTGGCGGAGATGACTGACTACACAACCGCAGGGTTGGCAATCGAGGTCGTCGAAGGTGACATAACAGAGGCGGACACCGAGGCCGTCACAAACGCCGCGAACAACCATCTCTGGATGGGTTCCGGGGTGGCGGGAGCGATTAAGCGTAAGGCCGGCACCGCGGTCGAGCAGGAGGCCGTCGGGCGGGGTCCGATAGAAGTCGGCAGCGCAGTTGAAACCGGTGCCGGAGAACTGCCTCATCGCTACGTGCTACATGGAGCGGTCATGGGGCGGGACCTGCAGACCGACGCGGATCTAATCGACCGTACCACCCGCAGTGTGCTGGAGTTGGCTGATGAACTCGGGCTGACGTCGTTGGCTTTGCCCGCGTTCGGGACGGGCGTAGGTGGTGTTGAAGCGTCCGAGTGTGCTGAGGCGATGGTCGCGGCGATCGGGCGGTTTGCCCCTGACGCCGAATCTGTTCGGCGCGTCGTGCTGGTCCTTTTCGGTGATGAGATCCATCGCGACTTCGAGGCCGTTGCACGGGCTGCATGGAGTGACTGATGGTAAGAACTGCGGTAATGTCATTGCTGGTGCTCGCGCTGGTGTCCACTGCTGTGGCGCTCGACGATCTGTGTGACCAGGGGTACATCGCAGAGAGAGAGCGGCTCAGGCCGGCCAGAGCTTCCTCACGCGGCGTGTTGCGCGAGATCATCAGCCGAGGTGAGACCGAGGCTATCGAGTTGATCGGTGACGTCAGCGGCAGGGCTTCTTCCGCTGATACCGTCAACGGCGGTATCGCCCGGATGCTGATGGTGACGCTTGAAGACGGTTCACATGTGACACTGCGGGCTCAAGAAGAGATAGACAGTATTCAGGTGGGCGAGCGTGTTGCCGTCATCGCCGGCCTCGACAGCGTCATGACCCCGGGCGATCTAACGGTCAAAGCGTGGATTCGAGAATGGGACCTACCGCGCGAGGATACGACCCAGAACGGTAAGATGCCCGATTCGCTGGATGAACCGGAGGTTCCTGAAGTCCTTGAGCTGCCCGAGGATGAGATCGCCGTGCCTGATGGAGACCTCTGCCCGGAGGGGACGCTCCTCATCGAGCCGCGCGACCTTCCCCGCTCGGCGGCGTCGATGGCCTTTCACGCCGACGCGGTGGGAAGATGGCGGGAGTGGGTGCTCGAGCACAACAGCAATCTGACCGAACGACAGGCCGAGGATATCGTTACATGGGTGCTCTACTACTCCCAGCAGCACAACGTCAATCACAAGCTGATCTTCGCGCTCATCAAGTGGGAATCGTGGTTCAAGCCTGAGAACATATCACACGCCGGTGCGATCGGTCTGATGCAGGTCATGCCCGGCACCGCACGGGGTCTCGGGATCGATCCTCACAACGTTCAGCAGAACATCGAGGGCGGTATCCGCTATCTCTCGCGACAGCTTGATAAGTACCGCGACAGATCCAATGAGGAGCGCGTGATCCTCGCCCTCGCCTGTTACAACGCCGGACCGAATGCCGTGAAACGCGCCGGGCACCGCGTCCCCAACTTTCGTGAGACGCAGAACTACGTGAGGCGGGTAACCCGGACCTTCCGAGAGCTTCACGATGAAGGGATGCCGTGAAGCTTCTGCGTAGGATGCCACGGATGACTCGCACGATTGTCGTCGCTTTCGCGATACTGCTTCCCCTTCCGTCATGCTCCGAGCCCATTTTTCGTGATGTAACTGATGCGGTGGGCCTATCCGGCGGTGGTCATGCCGTGTGGGCCGACTTCGATGGAGATGGCTGGGTGGACGTTCTGATCGGCGACACGCTCTTCCGCAATATCGAGGGCGAGCGCTTCGAGCGCGTCGAACTGCCCGAGGGCGTTGGCGCGATGGGCGGCACCTGGGGCGACGCCACCGGCGACGGCAACCTCGACGTGTTCACCTTCGGATCGAGCTTCGCGCTGGCCCTCAATAACGGAGACGGAACCTTCACGCGCTCGGATGGACTTCCCGAGATTCCTATCAGCCTCTCACGCGGTGCCTGCTGGGTGGACGTTACCGCCAACGGCAGGCTCGATCTCTACATAGCGGGATACGAGACCTGGCAGGAAGAGGTATATCTCGACGTGATTCTCATTAACGAGGGTGATGGCGAGTTCTCCCTCGGCTGGCAGAGCACACCGGAGGGAAGACGGTCGGCCCGCGGGGTGACGGCGGCGGATTTCAACGACAGCGGCCACGCGGACATCTACGTCTCCAACTACCGGTTGCAGCCGAACTATCTCTGGCTCAACGACGGTTCGCTACCGATGGAGGAGATTGCGGCTGAACACGGTGTAGCGGGTGTGGCGAAGAGCGAGATCGATTACACCGGCGGGATCAGCTATCCGGTCTCGGGGCACACTATCGGCTCGGCGTGGGGGGACCTCGACAATGACGGTTGGATCGACCTGTTCGTTGGGAATTTCAGCCATCCGCCAGCATACCAGGATCGCCCGCAGTTTCTCCGCAACACCGGCCCGCCTGACTGGCGGTTCGAGGACATGAGCGAGCGCGCGGGACTTCACTGGCAGGAGTCCTACGCCAGCCCCGCCCTCGCCGACTACAACAACAGCGGCTATCTCGACCTCTACTTCACCACGGTCTACTCCGGCGATCACAGTGTGCTCTACCGCAATGAGGGCGGCTGGGCAGTTCACCGACGTCACCGAGGAAAGCGGGATCAACGCCGTCAGAACCTACCAGGCCGCCTGGGCCGATTACAACAACAACGGTCGACTCGACCTGCTCACGGATGGTCGACTCTACGAGAACACGCTTGAGGATGCGGGCAACTGGATCCGGCTCAAGCTTGAGGGCCCCGGCTCAGGAATGGGTGCTGTGGCGCGCGTTCGGCTGGGAGATAGCGTGATCACCCGCCATGTGGCGTCATCGACCGGTGAGGGCAATCAAAGCGAGATGATACTTCACTTCGGACTCGGGGATCACGAGGATCCGGTTGAAGTAGAGATCGCCTGGCCCGGCGGCGATCGCGAGATCATCACCTCCCCGGTGAACCAGGTCACAACAGCCGCGCGGCCCTGACCTCAACGGACGCAGGCGTCGACGAACGCGCCGAAGATGCACATTAGTGCCTCGTCACGCTTCGCCATGATCTCCGGATGGAACTGTACGCCCAGGCAGAAGTGCGCCTCGTCGCGCTCGATGGCCTCGACCACTCCGTCGGCGGCTCTCGCTACGATGCTGAAGCCCGGCGCGCAATCGTCTACAGCCTGATGGTGATAACTGTTCACCGACACGTGCTCCGCCCCCAGAAGCTCGCGCAGTCGGCTATCCCCAGCAATGCTGGTGTCGTGCGTACCGTACCATCCCGGAGATGATTGGCGATGCTTCAGCGCTCCATCGATCTCGCTTTCGATATCCTGGATGAGCGTGCCCCCGGCGATGACGTTGATCGCCTGGATCCCGCGGCATATGCCCAGCATCGGCAGTTGCGGACACTCCAGCGCGTAGCCGACGGCGACGCGGTCGAGATGCTCGCGGCGGGGACTCACCGTTCCGAATTTGGCATGAGGCTGGCACCCGTAGTCTCTCGGATCGACGTCCGGTCCGCCGGTCACCAGCAGTCCGTCGCAAAGCTCCAGCAGTGCGACGATATCATCCTCGGAGGTGTCGTGAATCAGCAGGCAGTTCGCCCCGGCTTCCTCCAACCGATCGAGATAGGGCTGGTTGACAAGCTGTCGCTCTGAGAAAGGCCCGTCATCGCTGTCCCTGTGATTACACAGGACGCCGATCCTCGGGTTACCCATCAGCATGTCGCCTCCTGCGGCCCTTCCGCGTCCTGTGATGCGCTATCTCTTCCGGCTCCGGTCATGATGCTTCGGTCTCCGTCATGTCATCATCGGGTACCTCGAGCATCTCCATCCGCGGACGGCCGGAGATTCCAAGGAACATGAGCAACGCGCAGATGGCAAGCAGCGGGGCGTCGCCCCAGCGGTGATAGGTGGACAGTTCCCGGCGTGGCTCGATCGTGGCCCATGCCGCGCCCGCCTCAGCGATCGGCACCTCGGCGAGTATCTCCCCGTTGGGCGCGATGATCTTCGAGCGTCCCCAGGTTCCCGCGCGCACCACGTAGCGGCGGCTTTCCACCGCGCGCAGAGGGGCGGTCGCGGAGTGCTGCGCGATCTGGAAGGTTCCAGCGGCCCATGCGTCACTGGTCGCGAAGATGATGAAGTCCGCGCCCATAAGCGTATTCTCGCGGACCGCGTGGGGGAATATCGCCTCAAAGCAGATCAACGGCCCCCCGTGGACATTACCGAGATCGAAGAGCTTGTGGTCATCACCCGGGTGAAAGTCAATGGTGCGCAGCGCAAAGCGCGCCAGCCAGGGGAAGCGTTCGCGCATCGGTACGTGCTCACCAAAGGGTACGAGGATCACCTTGCGATAGACATCGGTCTGCTCCCCCTCGGGCGAGAAGACAAAGAGGGAATTGTAAAGGCGCGATTTCTCATCCATCTCATGCGCCCCGGCCACCAGCCAGGCGGACTTATCCATCGCAAGCTCCGCGAGCTTCTGCCGAAACTCGGGCTCCCAGGTGATTACGCCCGGAATCGCCACCTCCGGCCATACGATCAGGTCGACGCTTTCGGGGATCGGTTCCGAGAGTTCGAGATATCTTTCGAGGGCCTTGTTCGCATCGCGTCCGGTGCCTCCGTCGCGCTCCCAGAGGGACGCCTGCACAACCGCCGCCTCGATCGGCTCCGCCTCGGTGTCATCCGGCATTCCCGCCACGAGGAAGCCCCAGACGAAGAGGAGTACAATCGTGATGAAGCCCGTGAGCGTCGTTCGACCGGCGAGATGCGCGAATTGCGCGGGATGGATCGCCGGGCGCAGCCAGACCCCGGGCATCGTGGACAGAAGTACCTGCGTGACCGAGGCGTTGATGACCGCGATGAAGAAGCCCAGTCCGTAATGTCCGACCATAGCGGCGGTCTGAAGCATGGGCAACTGATCGTACTGGGTGTATCCGAGGTTCCCGACCGTGAAGCCCAGGCCGCCGATCCCGCCGCGGAACATCTCGACAAGAGTCCAGACGGCAGCGACGGAAAGGGCACGAAACGCCGGGTGTGGCGAGCGATTGCACAGAGCGGCGCTGAGGCCGAACAGACCGAAGAACAGCGCCTGGAAGGTGACCGTGGCAAGCCATGCGACGTTGCCGTAGAGCAGCATGAAGGAGCCGTACAGCCCCATGAATACGAAGCCGAAGACGAGGCCCAGCACGAAGCCTCCCGCCGGTCTCACCTGAGTTAGCGCAAGCAGGAGGGGAATCAGCGCCGCCCACACCAGCGGACCAATGTCTGCGGGCGGAAAGCAGAGAAAAGCGAGGAAGCCGGACAGGATGGCAAGCGCGAGCTTCCACCATGTCAAACGAGACATGGTGCGAACGGATGGTGCCTCCATCCGGCTCGTATCAGATGCGGCGTCGTTCACTGTCAGGGCGATCACTCATCAGGCTGGACTTCGCCTGCATCGAGGCGTTCGAGGAATGTCTCTGTCCGGGCCAGCGCCTCCCGCAGGTCGCTTATGCTGCTCGCATAGCTGCAACGCACATGGCCTTCACCCGATGCTCCGAACGCGTTGCCGGGAACTACCGCCACACGCTGGTCGGTCAGAAGGGTCTTCGCGAACTGTTCTGAAGTGAGGCCGGTACTGCGCACCGAGGGGAAGGCGTAGAATGCACCCATCGGCTCGAAACAGTCGAGACCTATGCGATTGAGGCCGTTGACGAAGACGCGCCGACGTTGATCGTACTCGGCGACCATGCGCGCGCGGTCATCCTCACCGCGCCGCAGCGCCTCGATGGCGGCTATCTGCCCCATGATCGGCACACACATGGTGGTGTACGCGTGCATCCGGGTCATCGCCTCGATGATCTCGGCAGGGCCACAGGCGTAACCAACACGCCAGCCGGTCATCGCGTCGGCCTTTGAGAATCCGTTGAGCAGTAGCGTGCGCTCGGCCATGCCGGGAAGCGACGCGATTGAGGTGTGTGTCCCATCATAGGTCAGTTCCGCGTAGACTTCATCGGAGATGACCACCAGGTCGCGATCCTTCGCCACCTCTGCGACCTCTGCGAGGTGCTCCCGGCGCATCACGCTTCCGGTGGGATTACTAGGGTTGCTGAACAGCAGTCCACGGGTCCGCTCTGTGCACGCTCCCGCCAACTCATCCGCTGTCAGGCGGAACTCATCTTCTGCGTGTGTGGGCACCGTGATGGGCAATCCGTGCGCAAGTTCCACGCAGGGCCCGTAGGAGACGTAGCAGGGGTCCGGGATAAGAAAATCGTCGCCGGGGTCGAGCAGAGCGCGCATCGCGAGATCAACCGCCTCGCTGACCCCGACCGTGATCAGTATCTGACTGGCCGGATCGTAGGTAACACCGTACTTGCCCTCAAGGTACTGTGCGACCTCTACGCGAAGCTCTTCCATCCCGAGGTTGCTCGTATATGAGGTCGCGCCATTGCGCAGTGATTCTATGACGGCATCACAGACCCGCCAGGGCGTGGGAAAATCGGGCTCACCAACCCCGAGACTGATGACGTCATCCATGCCCATTACGAGATCGAAGAACTCCCGGATGCCGGAGGGCTTCAGATCCTGCACGGTGCGCGATATTCGACTCTGTGTAGTCCGCTTGAGCGTCACGGCGACACCGCCAGTCTCTGTGAGGATGGAGTTTCGTGAATCAACCGGCCCTCACTCTTGTATGTCTTGAGCACGAACGAGGTCGAGGTGCTGGTGACGCCGGGGGACGGTGCCAGCTTCTCGGCCACGAAGCGGGCGATCTCGCGGAAATCGCGGCCCTCAACCACGACGTTTAGATCCGCGGTGCCCGAGGTGAGATGAAGCGAGTGGACTTCGTCGAAACGCGCTATATGCGCGGCGAGGTCGTTGAAGCCCACGCCGTGCTGGGGCGTGCCCTCCACAAGGATGTACGCGTACACCCGCTCCACATCGGTCTTCGACCAGTCAACGAGAGCGCGGTAACCGATAATTATGCCCTGCTCTTCCATCTCACGAATTGCCCCGGCCACTTCATCGCTGGAGATGCCGAGTCTCGCAGCGATCTCGTCGTCGGCGACTCGGCCCTCACCGGCGAGTATACCAAGAATACTCTCTTGCATCAGCGCCGCATTCCCTTCGGGGTCAGCATCGGAGTCATCAGATCAGAAGCGCTTCTTCGGCTCTCGGCCGCGGCGCTTGTCGTCTTCCTTGCGCTTCTTGCGCCGCTCACGCCGCGCTCGCCGCTTCTCCTCCTGAGCGATACGCTCGGCTTCCTTCATGGTCTCGCGCGCCGAGGGCCTGCCTTCTGAGTTCGCTCCCTCGGCCTCCAGGGCGGCCAGATCAGGTCCCTCCGCCGCTTCGGTCGTGATCGGGCGTCGTGCGCGTGCCGTTCGCTCGCCTCGGCGTGTCTCCTCTACGTGATACCACGAGCAGATGAACGGACTCGCTACAAAGATCGAGGAGTAAACACCCGTCGCGACTCCGATGATCAGCGCCAGTGCGAAGCCCGCGATGGTGACACCGCCCAGCAGGTAGAGCGCGGTGAGGGTGAAAAGTGTGGTAAGCGCCGTGTTGATCGACCGGGCCATGGTCTGGAGGAGGCTTGCGTTGACAACCTCATTTATCTCCGCTCGGCGATGGATTTGTCTATTCTCCCGGATACGATCGAAGATCACCACGCTGTCATTGATGGAGTAACCCAGCACGGTGAGCAGAGCGGCGACGAACCAGGTATTAAGTTCCGTCTGCAGGATCGCCATGAAACCGACGAGAATCACAGTATCGTGAAGCAACGCGACGATCGCTGCGACAGCGAAACGGAACTCGTAGCGCACCGTGATGTATATCATGATCAGGACGATCCCGAGGGCCAGCGCCTGGATCGCCGAGCGCCTCAGCATCTCACCGATTACCGGTCCCACCGTCTCTCTTCCAAGAGAGAAGATGGCTCCGCCGACGTCGCCGAACTGTTCGGCAAGTGCGGCCTCGATCGCCTGATCCTGCTGCACCGCCTCTGCATCTGTTGCGACCTGCGCCACACGGATGTATATCTCGTTATCGCCCGCCACCTGTATCTGACTGCCCTCAAGGCCCATATCCTCAAGAAGTGAGCGAGTCTGCGCAGTCACCGCGATGGCATCACCGCTCTCCCGGACAATAGGGCGCTCAAACTGGTAGCGGACCAATGTCCCGCCCGTGAAGTCGATACCCCAGTTAAGGCCTCTCGCGGCCCAGGTACCCATCCCAATCAGGATGATGATGCCGGAGATGGCAAACCAGAGCCAACTGCGCCCAATTATGTCCCAGTCCCGCTTATGAAAGAAATCCACCAGATGTCCTCCTTGCAGCCATGCGGGTCAACATAATGATCGATACACCTGCGTCTGAAGCGACGGCGAATCAGGCGGGTTGAGTCTCCATCGTGTCCTCAGGACGCTCCGGCACGCCATAAAGAATGCGCTTCTGACCGATACGCGTCTCAGCAGTCATGAAGAGCAGCCAGCGCGTCAGCGTCACAACGTTGAAGAGCGAGCACGCCACGCCGATGGCCAGCATCAGCGCGAAGCCCATAATCAGGCTGGTGCCGAGCCAGTACAGTACCGCGGCGACAAGCAACGTGGTAACTTCGGCGTCCAGGATTGCAGTCCAGGCACGATCGTAACCGGCCGCGACCGCCGCCCGAACCGATTTGCGAGATTCTACCTCTTCTTTGATTCGCTCGAAGATGATAATCTCGGCGTCAACCGCAGTTCCAAGCGACAGGATCAGTCCCGCGATGCCCGGCAGAGTCAACGTAACCTCGGCGTATGCCGTCACCGCTACCACCAGCATCATGTAGATCATCAGCGCGACGACTGCCAATGCGCCGGGCAGACGGTAGTAGGCAATCATGAAGATGAAGAGTGCCAGCACCCCGATGCCTGCGGCCTGCAGACTTCGGATGACAGAGGCCTGACCGAGTGTCGCGCTCACAGTCAGGTTGCCGACGATCTCCAGAGGGACCGGAAGAGCACCAGCGTTCAGCAGCAGCCTCAGGTCACCGGCCTCCTCGGTCGTCATGTTGCCCTCGATGATACCCCTGCCGGGGATCGCAGAGCGGATCGTCGGAGCCATCTGCACATCGCGATCGAGCACTATCGCCATGGTCCTGCCGATGTTGCGGCGGG
>PXBW01000107.1 GCA_003566775.1 candidate division WS1 bacterium | reverse complement strand
GCCCTTCGTAGTGACCTCCACTTCATCGCGCGTCATCCAACCACGCTGTTCCAGTGCCTGTGGAACCGGTGCTGGTGGTACGACTGCGATGAGGCCGCGGACCATTACGATCCGCCCGAGGGTGGCTGGGGGCAGCAGGGGCCACCGTGGGGGCGCGAGGAGCCGCGGCTCAGTACGCTACTGGAGCGCTGGTACGACGAGAAGGAGGGGCGGCAGCCAAGCTTCGTGTGGGTCCGGTCGCTGCGCCCGCCAGCAGACCCGCTGGGCGGAGCGCAGATAGCCTGCCTGCGCGGGCACGAGGAGTCGGTCTACAGCGTTGCCTTCGACCCGTCGGGCATGCGCGTTGTGTCGGGATCTTCTGATAACAGCGTGCGCATCTGGGACGCGGTGAGTGGCGCGGAGATCTTCTGCCTCCGGGGGCACAAGCAGTGGGTATCGAGTGTGGCCTTCGACACGTCGGGCGAGCGCGTAGTCTCAGGGGCCGCTGATAACACGGTGCGCATCTGGGACGCACAGAAGGGACAGCAGATCACCCACCTGGACGCGCATCGGGAATATGTATGGAGCGCGGTCTTCGATCCTTCCGGTGGACGCGTGGTCTCCGGGTCGTGGGATCACACAGTGCGCATCTGGGACGCAAACAGCGGAGATCACATCAGCTGCCTGCGCGGACACAAAGACGGGGTGTCGAGCGTGGCCATCGACCCGTCAGGCGGACGTATGGTCTCCGGGTCATGGGATCGCACAGTGCGTATCTGGGACGCACAGAGCGAAGAGGAGATCACCTGTCTGCACGGGCACGAGGGGGTGGTGAACAGCGTTGCCTTTGACCGCTTAGGCAGACACGTGGTCTCCGGATCTTCTGACAAGACGGTGCGCATCTGGGATGCAGAGAGCGAAGAGGAGATCACCTGCCTGCGCGGGCACGAGGGGGTGGTGAACAGCGTTGCCTTTGACCGCTCAGGCAGGCGCGTGGTCTCCGGATCTTCTGACAATACGGTGCGCATCTGGGACATCGAGAGTAGAGAAGAGATCACCTGCCTTCGTGGGCATGACGATAACGTGTACAGCGTGGCCTTCGCCCCGTCGGGCGGCCGCGTGGTCTCAGCGTCTTTTGACAAGACGGTGCGCATCTGGGACGCGGAGGGCGGAGAAAGAGCAGGGTATCTGCGCGGGCACCAGCAGTGGGTGCGCGATGTTGCCGTAGCCTCAGGGTGTAGACGCGTGGTCTCGGGGGCGAATGACGCGACCGTCAGAATCTGGAACGCCGATAGCGGTGAAGAGATCGAGTGCCTGCGTGGCGACATGAATCGCGTAAGAAGCGTGGCTTTCGCCCCGTCGGTTCGGCCTGTAGTGTGCGGAACACAAGACAGGACGGTGCGCATCTGGGACGTGGGAAGCGGTGTGGTAACCGCCTGCCTTCGAGGGCATGCGGGCACGGTATACAGCGTGGCCTTCGATTCCTCAGGCAGGCGAGTGGCTTCAGGGTCGTTGGACAACACAGTGCGCATCTGGGACGCAGAGAGCGGCACGGAGATCAATTGTTTGCGCGGGCACAACGATTGGGTCAACAGCGTGACCTTCGATGTGTCGGGCGAGCGTGTGATCTCTATGTCTGGCGACCGAACCACACGCGTCTGGGATGCAGAGAACGGCGACTGCCTAGAAGTTATCGAGGACATAAGCGGTGTCAAGCCAATTGTCGCCGGTGAGGCAAGATCCCGATGGTGGGTCGTGCGCAGGTCGGGTGAGATTGCCGTGGTAGATACATTATCGTACGAGGAAACGACATGGTTGCCAGTGGAACTCTACCATACCACCGTAAGTCCGGTTGGGCGGACGTTTGTAGGTGCTAGCAGAGAGTACCTCTCCATCACTCGGCTCGAGGGCCCGGCTGAGGTGCTGAGGGTCAGGACCCTGACCGCCACCCGGCTGTGGCTGCCCGGTGAATATCAGTGGGGGCCCGAGCCGTCCGCCCCCGGGCGTTGGGATGATCGCCTGACCGCCCCGTGTCCGTGGCATTGGGGCCGGTTCGAGGTGGACAAGGAGATGCTTGGGGCAGACATCGGGTGCCCCGAGTGTGGCGAGGCGGTACGGATCAGCGAGGCCGTCTGCGACCTATCAGATCGCATGTAGGCATGCGGTGTGATAGCGGATGTTTCGCGCCGCAACCTAATCGCATCTCTGGGCGAGAGCAGGGAGGATGGACATTCCCCTCACGGAATAAATGCCGGCAGTGGAAGTTTACGGGGTGTTCGAGGGCCGGCTTCAGCTCTGGCACAGCCCGATGAACGAGCGCGGTGCGTTCATGTGGCAATCAGTGATAGCGGGGCCCGGTGACTGGCTGGAGGTGGCTCGGCTGCACTGCCACTTCGCCTGCTGGCTCGACGCTGAGGGCTTTGGCACGGTATTCAAGGCCGCCGGTTCCGGTGAGCTGGCGGGCGTGGGCCGGATCGTTATCGCCGGGAAGACAGTCTGCGATGACTGTAATGTCAGCAGTCAGTGCGCCAGGCACCCCCGGTTGGATGAGCTGGTTCACCAGTACTCGCTACCCTACGAGCAGAGAGATTACTCCCGCATCAGGAGGCTCGGGGAGGACCAGAGTTCGGTGCAGCCGCAGTGATGTCGTAATCAATGAGCAGATCGACTGCCCCGATTGCGGCGAGCCGCTGCGGATCCGCGAGACCGTCCGCGACCTGTCGGATCGGATGTAAGCATTATCGAGGAGGGACGGATCATGGCGAGCGAAGACAGCCCGAGGCCAATTCTGGTAGCGGGAGATGTGACGATCGACTGGAACGTGGCGCACCTGCCGGGTGACGGGACCGAGCGCAGCGGATGGAATCCCCGCGACGATGCGCGCATCTGCTGTGAGCCGGGAGGGGCGGCGCTGCTGGCATGCCTGATCTCGGCGCTGTGCAGGCGCCGCCGCGAGGATGGGCTGACCGGTGAGTTTCCGGTGATCGGCCCGGACGGCTCTGAGGTGCCTCCGGACTGCGCGGAATTCGGCAACTGCCACTTTCCGGATGCAATGGGGACGGAGGGATGTGCGTGTCCGGACTTCACCCGTTGCCACCATTCCTATGCACTGTGGGAGCCGCATGCGCAGTCCGGTGATAGCGGCCCGCCGTGGGTGTGGCGGGTGGCTGAGCATCTTGGCCTCGATCACACGGAGATCCCGCGCGAGCGACCCGATGGCATCGATGCAAGGAAGCCCTCGCTGGTGGTGCTGGATGATGCGGACCTTGGCTTCCGGGATGATGATTCGCAGTGGCCGGGACTGCTACGCGGGGAGACGCCCGAAGTGCCTGATACACTGGAATGGGTTGTGGCGAAGCTCGCCGAGCCTGTAGCGCGGGGGCCGCTGTGGGAACGGCTGCGGAAGCACTTCGCGAAGAAGACAGTCGCGGTCACCACCATCACGGACCTGCGCCGCCAGGCGGTTACGATCAGTGAGGGGATCTCGTGGGAGCGCACCGCGCAGGACCTGTACTGGGAGCTGACCCACAATCCGGCGGTTAGCGCGCTGTCGACCTGCGCGCACACGGTGGTGTCGTTGGGCCCGGCGGGGGCGCTGCTGCTGTCGTGGAGCGGGACCGACAGCGGCGGGAAGCCGGAATGGGACTGCCGTCTGATCTTCGATCCGGAGGTGGTCGAGGGTGAGTGGCAGTCGGATTATCCGGGCGGGATGGTCGGCTACACGACCTGCCTGACGGCCGGGTTGGTGGCGCAGCTTCTGTCGGGAGAGCCGGATATGGCTGCGGGGGTGCGCGCGGGCGTCTCGGCGCTGCGTCAACTGCACCGGATCGGCTACGGCGAGCAGCCGATGGATGAGCCGCAGCGGGACGTGCTCTTTCCGCTCGAGGCGGTGGCGCGGGAGGCGCTGTGGCCGACTGAAAAGTTACCGATCACGTCAGTTGAGGATCCAGTGCAGCACGTGAGTGTCGATCACGCACAGGCAGTTGCGGGACCCGACGGCCCGTGGACGATCCTCGACGACCTCTGCCCATCGGATGAGGCCCCCTGTGATGAGCTTGGCAGCAACCTGGCTCGGACGGCAGCAGAGGCGGTTCGCGTTGGAATCGGCAGGGCGCTCAAAGGTGCGCCAATCTGCGAGATAGGGGCGCTTGTGACCGTGGATCGTCGCGAGGCTGAGGGCTATCGGCGCGTCCGGCGGCTTATCAGGCAGTATGCTCGCGGCGATCAGAGCAAGCCGCTTGCGATCGCGGTGTTCGGCCCTCCGGGATCGGGCAAGTCATTTGGAGTGACGCAGGTAGCTGAATCGGTTGCCGAGGCGAACGTGGAGGAGTGCGAGTTCAACATCTCGCAGTTCGACGGTCCGGAGGATATGGTCGCGGCACTGCACAGGGTGCGCGATATCGGACTGAGTGGAAAGACGCCGCTGGTATTCTGGGACGAGTTCGACACCGACCATCTGAAGTGGCTGAAGCGCTTTCTGGCGCCGATTCAGGACGGGACGTTCCGCGATGGGCAGATGTTGCACCATGTGGGACGCGCGATCTTCGTCTTCGCAGGAGGCACCGCAGAGACCATGGAGGATTTCGACCGCAGTCGGATCGAGAACGAGGCGGTCAGGACGGAGTTCGCGGAGGCGAAGGGCCCCGACTTCGTCAGCCGCATAAAGGGCTACCTGAACGTGATGGGACCCAACCAGCAGGGCGAAGAGGATCGGCACTATCTGCTGCGCCGCGCGGTGCTGCTGCGTTCGCTGTTGCAGCGCAACGCAGGACAGTTGATGGGACAGGAGGGTGCGGAGGCGGTGATGAGCATCGATCGCGGAGTTCTGCGGGCCTTCCTGCACATCTCGGAGTACAAGCACGGTGTGCGCTCGATGGAGGCGATCATCTCGATGAGCAGCCTTGTGGAGAGCGATCACTTCATGCGTTCGTGCCTGCCCGACGTGAGTCAGCTCGACCTGCATGTAGATGGCGGTGAGTTCCTTGCGCTGACGCAGTTGCCCGAACTCGAGGGAGAGTTGCTCGAGCGGCTCGCGGCGGCGACGCACGAGGTGTACCAGGGCTCAGTCGGCGACTACAGCGGCAAACCTGAGCATGCGGAGCAAGGATATGAGGACCTGCCCGAGCACCTGAAGGAGTCCAACCGGGCATTCATACGCAGCATCTTTGCGAAGCTGCGCAGTATCGGGTACACCCTGATGCCCGCGCGCAGTGGCGATCCGCCCGTCGACTTCCCCGGCGAGCACCTTGAGGCGCTCGCGGAAGCAGAACACGAGCGCTGGATGTGGGAGCGGCTGCAGCAGGGCTACTGCTACGCGCCGGAGCACGGGGACGGCTCACGGAGACCGATGACGAATCCGCACCTGATCCCGTGGAGTCCGATGTCTGAAGAGGAGCGCGAGGCCCAATATGGAAAGTACGCGGAATGCGTCGGTCCCGGATGGATGACCGATGAACAGAGGCAGTGGGACCGGGATATGGTGGCGGCGATCCCCAAGCTGCTTGCCGAGGCCGGTTACACCGTGGTGCGGCTTGAGGACATGGAGGCCGAGCCAATCCCTCCCAGACGGATTCCCGTCGCCGTGACCGGACACCGCTTCCTCGCGGAGGTGGAGAAGCTGCAGGTGGCGGTGCAGGAGGCTCTGGACCGCCTTGAGGCGGCCTTCCCGGACGGCGAGCCGGTGATCGTCTCACCGCTGGCGGAGGGGGCGGATCGATTGGTGGCGGAGATCGCGCTTGAGCGCAGGATGAGGCTGTTCGCGCCGCTGCCGTTCGCGCAGGAAGAGTACCTCGAAGACTTCGAGAGCGAGGAGTCGAAAGAGCAGTTCGTCGATCTGCTGGAACAGGCGGCGGAGGTCATCGATCTTCCGCCAACCGAGGAGCGCAACGACGCCTACGCGCAGGTGGGCGAGTGGGTGCTGAACCACTCCGACGCGATCATCGCGCTCTGGGACGGCCAGCCCTCGCAGGGCACCGGCGGCACCGCGGATGTGGTGGAGCGGGCGCTTGAGCGCGGCATGCCCGTGCTGCACATCAAGGCCGGCAATCGCAGGCCCGGCACGAACGAACCGACCAGCCTCGGCGACGAACAGGGAGAGCTTGTGGTGCATAATCTGTAGGAGGGCGACACCATGCGCAGGGCGCAGCAATGGCACACCCGACCGGTTTTCGTTACCAGCACCTTTCGCGACATGCACGAGGAGCGCGATATCCTGCGGGAGCAGGTACTGCCCGCACTGGAGGAGCGGCTGCGCGATCGCTGCCGGCACCTGAATTTCGTCGATCTGCGCTGGGGCGTCGAGACCACCTCCGAGGCCGATGAGGAGCAGCGCGAGCTTCTCGTGCTCAAAGTCTGTCTCGAAACGATCGAGCGCTGCCGCCCCTTCCTCGTGGCGATCCTAGGCGACCGCTACGGCTGGGTGCCGCCGCGCGAACGGATGCGGTACGCGGTCGAGGAGGCCGGCTTCGACACCGAGATCCAGGGCAAGTCGATCACCGCGCTGGAGATCGAGTACGGGGTGCTCGACAGCCCCGAGCAGCGCAGCCTCAGTCGCTTCTTCTTCCGCGAGCCGCTCCCCTACGATCAGATGCCGCCCGAGGTCGCCGCTCAGTACTCCGACGCGCACTCACCCTGTGAGCGTATCCGCGCCCGGGTGCCACGGCTTGATGCGCTGAAGGAGCGTATCGAGGACGAGATGGGCGATCGCGTCCATCACTACTCCGCCGGGTGGGACGCCGACGAGGAGCGCGTTGTGGGGCTGGAGGCGTTCGCGGAGATGGTGCTCGAACACCTGTGGGCGGACCTCGAGGCCGAGATCCCGCCGCTCGATGAGCAGGAGCAGGTCACCTGGCAGGATCAGGAGCGGGCCTCGCGCGATGAGTTCGTGGAGATGACCGCGCGCGACTTCGTGGGCCGCGAGCAGATCACCGCCGACCTGCTGGAGTTCGCGCGCTCGGATGACGATCGGCGCTTCGCCTGCGTCACCGGCGAGGCGGGCTCGGGCAAGAGCGCCCTGCTCGCGCACTTCTCCCGGCAGCTTGGTGAGGCCCCCGACGACCTGCTGATCCTGTCACACTTCGTGGGTGTGACGCCGCGCTCTACCTCGGTGGACGCGCTGCTGCTGCGCTGGATCGAGGAGCTTGCGGACTTCCTCGGCGAGGAGTCGCCGGTCGAGGAGGGCGCGTCCGCCGATGACATCGAGGAGGCCTTCGCCTCGCTGCTGGGGCGGGCCGCGCTGCAGACGCGCGTGGTGGTCGTGCTCGATGCGCTCAACCAGCTTGAGGCCAGCACCCGCGGCGAGCACATGACGTGGCTGCCGGAGTTGTGGCCGGAGAACGCTCGCCTGATCGCCTCGGCGATCCCCTGCACCGCCTCCGAGGCGCTGCTGCAGCGCGAAGAAGCGCGGGAGATGCCGCTCCCGCCGGTGCCGCCGCCGGAGGCCGAGGAGATCGCGCGCCTCATCTGCGCCCGCTACCATCGCACACCCCCACAGCGGGCCCTCGATGAGCTCGTGGCCAAAACCGGCGAGGACGACCGGCCCGCCGCGGGCAATCCGCTGTGGCTTACGCTGGCGGTCGAGGAGTTGAACCTGCTCGATCAGGATGACTTCGAGGGCGCCATCGAGCGCTGGCCCGACCTGCGCGGTGACGAGCAGTTGGTGCGGCTTCTCCTCTCGGTGATCGAGGAGATGCCGCCGGAGGTGGAGGGCCTCTACGAGTGGATGCTGGCGAAGACGGAGGAGGTCTGGGGCGAGGCGTGGGCGCGCGGCTTCGCGAATCTACTGGCGCTGAGCCGCGCGGGCTGGCGGGAGACCGATCTGCAGGCACTGCTGCCCGAGGTGAGCGGGGAGGAGTGGGACCCCGGGCGCTTCGCGGGGGTGCGGCGCAGCTTCCGCGGGCACCTGGTGCGGCGCGGCGCGGACGAGCAGTGGGACTTCGCGCACGCGCAGACCCGGCCCGCCATCGAGCGCCGGAACCTGAGCGACGGGGCGGAGGTGCGGCGGCTGCACGCGCTGATCGCCGACTACCTGGAGGACCTGCCGCGCGATGATCCGCTGCATGAGAGCGAGACGATGTTTCACCTGATCGGGGCGGATGATCCGGCGCGGGCGGCGCGCTACTACGGCAGGGACCTGACCGACGCGGAGCGCGACGGCGCCACGCAACGGCTCGCGGAACCGATCATCGCCGGTCAGCCGGAGGAGGATGGCGAGGACAACCCCGGCCTGCAGTGGGCGCTGTCGATGCTTGAGGCGGAGGGCTTGGAGGAAGAGGTCACCGGGCGGGTCTGTCAGAACTGCATCTTCTACCTGCGCGACGCGATCGAGAACGGCACGCGCCTGACAACGCACCTGGCGCTGCTGGAGCCGACGCGGGCCGTACTGGAGCGCCTTGCGTCGTCGGACCCGGGCAACGCGGGGTGGCAGCGCGACCTGTCGGTGAGCCACAATCTGATCGGCGACGTGCTGCGCGTGCAGGGGGACCTGTCCGGGGCGCTGGCGGCCTACGAGGCGTCACTAAGGATACGCGAGCGCCTTGCGTCGTCAGACCCGGGCAACGCGGGGTGGCAGCGCGACCTGTCGATCAGTCAGGCAAATGTGGGCGACATCCGAAGCGCACAGGGAGACCTGCAGGGAGCTCTCGACGCGTACCGGGCCACGCTTGCGACGCAGCAGCGCCTTGCGTCGTCGGACCCGGGCAACGCGGAGTGGCAGCGCGACCTGTCGGTGAGCCACAATAAGATCGGCAACGTGCTGCGGGCGCAGGGGGACCTGTCCGGAGCGCTGGAAGCCTATGAGTCTACGCATGAGATACTCTCTCGCCTTGCGTCGTCGGACCCGGGCAACGCACAGTGGCAGCGCGACCTGTCGGTGAGCCACGAGAGGCTCGGCGACGTGCTGCGGGCGCAGGGGGACCTGTCCGGGGCGCTGGCGGCCTACGAGGCGTCGCTTGAGATCGCCGAGTGCCTCGCGTCGTCGGACCCGGGCAACGCACAGTGGCAGCTCGACCTGGCTGTTTCGTATTACAAGCTGGCGCAGGTCGCCGGCGAGGCCGGCAGGCAGGGAGAGGCGGTTCAGCACCTCCTCCGCTGCCGGGAGGTGCTTCGCGGGATGCGCGAGCGGGGAATGCATCTCGACCCGCAGTTGCAGCAGTTGCTGCAGCAGCTTGAGGGCCTGCCGGAGTTGTGAGCAGTCGGGGTTCGGGGTGGAGTGGGGCGAACCGCTTCGGATCAGCGAGAGCGCATGTGACCATTCGGAACGGATGTAAGCATTACCGAGGAGGGACGGATCATGGCGAGCGAAGACGGCCCGAGGCCGATTCTGGTGACGGGCGATGTGACGATCGACTGGAACCTCGCGCTGCTGTCCAGCGACGGCGTGGAGGGCGGTGGCGCGTGCGTGGGTCATGATCGTTAGCGACACACATCGCACAATCTGATGCGTACCGGGAGTGGTATAGATGCTCAGATTTACCGCGTTAACGGCAGTTTTGGTGTCTCTTGCCCTGCTGATTACCGGTTGCAACGCGACTCGCAACGGCAATGGCGAGCCACTGCCGCCGACAGCATTTCAGCGCCTTCAAACAGTGCAGGAGTACTTCCTGCCGATGAACTACTACACGCACATCGGCACGGACAACGGGCTGATGGGACCGGGTGAGGAGCAACTCGTCTGGGAGCCGGGCAGGGTCATCGCCGGCACCGCGGACCGGCCGCTGCGGAACTGGGCGGGAATGTGGCACAGCCTCGCAGGTCTGGCAAGAGAGGAGCATTTTTCGCTCGACTTCACCGCTGTCTACCCGGAGTGGATCCGGGCACATTACCAGCCGCGCGTGATCGGCGTGGATGCTCGAGTCAGGGGCACCGGGCGTCTCAAGGTCGAGGTCAAGTCTTCCGACGATTCCGTGCTGTGGGAGCGCCAGATCAGGTTGAATGCGCCTGATGAGTTCGAGGAGCACCGCTTTGAGATCGATCCTGAACGGGCGCGAGAAGCGAAGTTCCTCAACTGGGTCGCGGAGCCCGGTGCGGCATTCACCGTGGACTCCATCGGCCTCGTGCTCGACTTCCCCGACATTCCGATCCACGAGCGGATGTTCCTGGTCTCCTACGCCAAGCTCTCGCGCACGTACTCGCCCGAACGCGGGATCGTGAAGGACCGGGCCAACTTCCCGGCGGGAGACTTCGATAACATTCCGACAACGGGATTGTTCTGCCTCGCCACCGCGGCTGCATACGACATGGGGCTGGTGGACCGACAGTTCGCCGAGGACACGCTCGTGCATGTGCATCAGGCGGTCTCGGCGATACCGCGCGCGCTCGGTCTGCTGCCGCACTTCGTGACGGGGCAGGCAATCACCCCGGGCACGGAATACAGCACCGTCGATACCGCGATCTACTACCACGCGATGCTGGTCGCTGCGCAGATGCTTGGCCGCGATGACGTGACGTCGGAGCTGCTGGAGGCCATCGAGGAGATTGACTTCGAGCGTCTGCGGGACGATGAGGGATGGATCGTGCACGGGGTGGAGGATGATGGCCAGACACTGATGCCGCATGTGTGGCGAGACTGGGGCGGCGAGACGGCGCTGGTCCTTCTGCTGGCGAAGATGGCCGGGTCGCCCGCCGAGAGCCTGATGATGGAGCCATCGGGTGTGGTCTTCCGCGGCGTGGGCTTCATCCCGGAGATACAGAGCCTGTTTTACCCGCAATTCTCGCGGGATGTCGATGACGCCCTGACCGGCATCAACTGGTATCAGGTGCGCCGGGACCTGCTGCAGGATCAGATGGGCGCCGCGATCAAGGATGGGGTCTACGGTCTGTCGGCGGGCGAGTCGGCCTGCTGGGAGGACTACGTGGTGAACGGCACGCTGGAGCAGGAGGATCCTAACCTGCGGCACCCGCACTATATGTTGCTGTCGGGGGCCATCCACCCCGCCCCGGATGACCTCTACACGGTGCTCGGGGCGATGGAGGACGAGGGCCTGTTTCCACCATGGGGCCTCGTGGAGAATGTACACGAGGACTGCCGATATCTGCCGATGCTGGGTTCATTGAACGCAAGCTTTGAGACCATTGGCGCATATCACCTCCGCGCCGTCTCACAGGGCCAACCGAACAGGATCTATGAGGCGGCCGAGACCAGCCCGCCGCTGGTGGAGGCGATGCGGTTGTTCTATCCGTGATGCTGACCAAGCCCGACCATACAGCTAACTGAAGATGCTCGTGTGGGAGAGCTGATTATGAGCAAGAAAAGAATTTTTTTGAGCTATAGTCATAATGACAGCCAATGGTGCGATCATAGCTCCGATAACTGCTTCGTACCGTGGCTCGAAGAGGCCTTGGATGATGAGGCAATTTTCTGGTATGACCCTGAACTACGGCACGAGCCAGGTGAATGGCGAGCACGCATTGAAGCGGAGATAGATCGAGCCGATGCAGCAATTCTTCTTATAAGCCAGAACTTCATGAAGTCAAGGTTCATTCGAGACGTTGAGTTGCCTCGAATACAAGAGCGGGCCCAGACAAACCAGATGACCGTAATCCCGATAATGGTGGGACCGGTCATCTGGGAAGATTTGCCAAGCTTCATCACAGACCGGCAAGTGTTACCGGGGGACAAGCCGACACCCCTTTCCCAGTTCACTCTGAGTCTTCCCGATTTCGAACAGGTGCGCGTGGACATACTGAGGGCTATTCGACAGCGCTTGGACAGAAGCAATGGAGTTGGTCGTCAGGAGAAGGGTGATGTAGACACCACCCAAGTCAGTAGCATGGTCGAGAACAACGAAGATCAGCACACTTGGCAACCGCGCGGGATGGTGGTCGCTCCAATCGGTTGTCTCATAGTGGCGACACTACTTGTGATCGGGGCTATCGTATCTTCGATCACAGAATTGCGTGACGGTCCCGAGAATATTCACGATGCCGCAAATCAGGGTGATGTTGAGGCATTACGAGTGTTCTTGGACAAAGGAACTGACATCGAGGAACGCCGCCTCAACGTAACGCCACTGTTCACTGCGGCATTTCGAGATCAGACAGAGACAGCCGCTCTCCTCATTGACCGGGGAGCCGATATTGAGGCTCGCTGTCCGTACGGTTGGACGCCTCTCCATTGGTGTGCTTTTCTCGACCATGAGGACACCGCGACTCTGCTGCTTAGTGCCGGTGCAGATGCCAATGTGACGACCACGTGCGCCGAGGAGCTTACACCTCTGCATATGGCAGTAGGACGGGGTAACGAGAAAGTTGCCCTGACGCTGATTGTCTACGGCGCTAATCCGGGACTGTTGGAGTAGATTAGTCTTGACTCCCGCAAGATTCCAGTAGGCCCGCACGCCGTTTCGTGCAACGTATTCTGCTACACTCGTACGAGAGGGACTTCCCGACGATGAGAGTGCAGGCGACACGGATCAAGCCAGGCGGCTGGCGGACCGGGCCGACGCCGATGTGAAAGCCAGGACGGAAGTACGCCGCACCGGCGCCGCCGGGGAAGGCGGCTCTGAGAACGCGGACTTACTTCGGGAGGTCCGGCTCATCATCGGTTGCTGCCAGGGAAAGACGCTGCGTTGAGTGTGCTGATGTGCTACCAAAAGGCCCCCGAGCGTGAAGGTGTCTTGTGACGAGAGCGCGAAACGGGTACACGTCCCGTCTGCTGCGTCAGGCTGTTGAGGCAACCATCGCATTCGCACGAGGGGGCGCGCATGAGCTTCGACGATGTCTTCATGG
>PXBW01000127.1 GCA_003566775.1 candidate division WS1 bacterium | reverse complement strand
CTCGCGCGGGCAGCGCGCCCGCCGCCTTCGCCGCCTCGTCATCATCGAGACAGGCGATCGCGAAGCCCACCATGTTGGTGATATCAAGCATCTGCAGGGCGTCCACGATCTCCTCGAGTTCGACGAACGTGCTCGCAACCAGCGGCACTTCAGCCACCGGCGCCACTCCGAGGCCGTTACACCGTAAGAGCGCCTCCTCGAAAGCAGCGAAGTCCCCCTCACCGGCGATGGCGTCGTGCTGCTGTGGCTCCGCGCCCGCGAACAGCAGGTCGAGGTGGTCGAATCCCCCAATCGCGCAGGCCTCGATGATCTCAGGAGTGAGCCAGCTCACCACGGAGCGGACACCGCAGATCATCCCGATGTCCTCCACCGCCTCGACCAGACTGCCCAGTTGCGAGGTGTCGTACTCCTCTCCCACCTGGATCGAGATATGCGGCACCCCCGCGTCCCACAGCAGCAGAGCCATCTCTCTGAAGCGATCGTAGTCACATGCATCAACATCCGCGCGCAACGGTGCTCCAAGCGCGCGCTCCCAGTGAGAGATCTCAGGATCCGTGAGATTCGTGATCGGATAGTTGTCGCCCGGTTCCGAAAGGCTCTCGATCAACTCGTGCATGGTGTTGAGGTCGGCCTCTATCTGACTCGGCGGTGCTCCGGAGAACTCCTCCGCCAGTTCGATCACGATCTCCTCATCGGGCCGCTCCTGAAGTACCCCTTCGGCCATCTTCACCCCCACCGGAGACAGCCACGCCGCCTCCGCCGCATTCGCCAGCAGCAACCCGCTGCCGTCGGGATCGATTCGCAGATGAAAGCGCGTCGGCCACTCGTTGACGATGCGTTCGTACGGATGGATCACTACGTCGCTTCCGCTACCGCCCTCACTCACGGACTCTTCACCTCGGTTCGCGTGGCTCGTTCCAGTGGACAGCCTCCCCCGCACAGCCGTATATCGTCGCAATCGTGACACTCACCGGGTAGATAGAATCGCTCCGGCTCCTCGCGCCGATTGCGCACTCGCGAGAACAGATCCCCCTCCCAGATGCTCTCCCAGCCATCCTGCAGTATGTTACCGCACGGCTCGTACCACGACTGACAGGGCAGCACATCGCCGCCAGGCTCGACACAGATGGAGAACTCCGCCGCATTACAGAAGCGGAGGCCCACACCCATCTCCATCGGCGACAGCTCGCAATGCCGCGTTACCGTGTACCAGATGAAGCGCATCTCAAGCTCCGCGGCGCGTTCGCGAACCCGCTCAATCGCATTCCGCAGATCATCTACCCCCAGCGCGGAGGGGTTGCCGGCGCCGCAGCCCGCGTGAATCATGCCGTTCATGGCGAAGGTGCGAAGACCGGTCTCATGCAGGAACTCGACGATCTGCTCGACTTCGCGCACGTTCTCCTGCAGCAGCGTTGTGTTGGTAATGGTGTGCAGGCCCCTGTCGAGGCACTCTCCGATGCCCGCCACAGTCTCGTCCCAGGCATCCGCCCCGGTGGTGCGGTTGTGCAGGGCCGGGCGGTGGGAGGCGAGCGTAATCTGCACATGATCGAGGCCTGCGTCCATCAGCCGCTCCACCAGCCCCCGATCGCTCAGCCGCCTTCCGTTCGTGTTGAGCCCGCATATCATCCCGAGGTCCTCGGCATGTCTCACGAGGATCGGCAGATCCTCGCGCAGCGTCGCCTCTCCCCCGGTGAAGATGACATAGGGCACGCCGATCGTCCAGAGCCGATCGAGCACCTGTCGCCATCGGTCCGTGTCCATCTCGAGCATCTCGCGGCGCTCCGGCTCGTTGTAACAGTGCGCGCAATCGTTGTTGCACGAGTAGGTAACCGCGAGGTCGGCCTTGTGTGGAGCCTGTGCGCGAATCGACAGCGGTGGTGGCTGGGTAAGGCCACACTCGCAGGCCCGGCAGCGCTCCGAGGGACGACGCACCCGCTGCACCGCCGCGCTCACGCGGTCATACTCCGCCTCCAGCGCGAACTGCCGCTCATTGCCGTAAAGCGTTCGCAGATGCACGAGCGCGCGATCGCGCGGCGTGTCGTCGAGTGTGAGGGCCGCTATCTCCGCCTCCAGCGGTGACAGATGCAGCGCCTCGGCGGCGTTGACCATCAGAAGCCCCGTTCCGTCGGCATGGGTACGCAGGTGCAGACGGACGCGTCCCTCCTCGGTCTCGTACGATCGGTGCCGCAACCTCACACCATCAGCGCACCGCCCCAGTGCGCCGATGCGCGCACCGAGCCGACCGAGGTCATCGCGCAGCCCACCGACGAGCCTCGCGATGGGGCCGCGATCCTCTACCACTTCGCTCTCTCCTCTAACTGGTAGGAGGTTCCGCAGTAGGGGCAATCGACGTAGATCGCGCCCTCGCGCATCTCGACCGAGTCCGCGTTGAGCCGGCCGCTGCAGGCCCTGCAACGGAGTTCCTCAAGCTCCGTCTCGCCGGTGAAGTCCACCTGGTGAGTAACCTTCATCTCAGGGCCCTTCGACCGGGCGAGATAGACCATGAAGCCCGCGGCCCCGAGCAGCACCACACCGATGATCACGCGCACCACGGTGTTGCCCTGCCCCGCGCCCACGAGAAAGATCAGACCGCCCATCCCCAGCAGAATCGCCAGAATGTAGGAGAACTCTTTCATATTTCAGGCGGCACGCATCGGCGCCGCGGCACCTCCCTGAACCATCAGTCCGATCGCGAAACAACTGAGACATGATCGCCACGCCCCGACCTTCCCCACACGACAAAGCGGCACCTTCCCCCAACTGTCACCTCAATAGTAATAGAGGTCGAAAGACTCCCCCCCGCTACGCTGTTGCCTCCGCATCCGAGGGCGACGCTGCTTCGTCCGGTTGGCTCAATACGATTCCGCGGCCGGAAGGAGCTCGAGCAGAAGTCCCCTCATCTGTTCGATCGCGCCGGTGATCTGCTCGCTGAGAGGAGTTCCCAGGTCCACGCACTTCATCGCAGGCTGGGCGCTCAGCACCCATGTCTCCGCACCCGCATCCAGTTCAAGGAAGCGCGCCATCATCTCAAGAGACGGCCGGTGGGTCACGCCCGGGGTCGGAGGAATGTCCTGCGCCTCTATCAGCCGAACCTCTCCCGGATGCCCTCCGAAGTCCGCCGCATCGAGCACGATCACCACCTCCGGCCGGAGGTCCGCGGCCTTCACCGCGTAGTCTTCCGGCAGATCGTGACAGACGAACACCGGCACCGGAGCCTCGTCCTCGATTCGCTCGGCCAGGACCACACCGAATGCATCGTCTCCTCGCAGCCTGTTTCCCACACCCATGAGCACCACGCGCCGGCCCACGATCAGACCGCGCAGTTCGCCCCGGAGCCTCTCCATCTCAGTCGCGCTCATTGCGGATTTCGGCGCGGCATCAGCAGCGCCTCGGGCGAGGGCGCAAGCAAAGGCGGCACCCCGCGCACCGATAGAGAGTGATCCTCGAAGTAAAGCTCGCTCGGCCGCGAGACCTCGATCATCCATGCCTCCCCCTGGGAGGGTGCTTCGAGAACCCCGTGCATCAGCACCGCTGCGGCCACGTTATCCTCCTCCTGCACAAGCTCTCCGTCCGGATTATGAAGCCCGACCCTGATCGCCTCACCGGTGCCGTCTCCGGTCGCGACCACAACGAACTCCTCGACCCCTTCCGGCACCCAGATGTAATACTGCCCGCCACCGTAGATTAGTGTCAGCGGCGCCGCCTCCGTGCTGAGATTCAGCGGATGGCTGCTCTCCACGAAGCGCATGTAGTTTCCCCGGGGTTCCGTGTAAACCTCATACAGGCCCGTTTCGGGGGCTGTGAAGCTAACCTCCGCCTCATCCTGGAAGGGGACGTCGGCCTTCGCCATCTCCTCGCCCGATGGTGAACTGACGGTGATCGGAGCGCTCCTTGCCTCACTACGCCCCACCTGGCCGAAGTACGCGGTTATGCTGACCTCATCGCCCTCTTGGGCGTAGAGCATTCCACTCCCGCGCCTGCGTATGTTGGTGGTCGATGGAGCGTAGGTTGGCTCGGCGGGTGCCTCATCCATGACGGGAACCAGTTCGACGCCCTCCAGACTCAGCACCGAGATGTTGGGAATATCGGACCGTGGCGCCCATTGCGCGAGCCGCTCCTCCGTCACCTCAAGTGGCGTGCGCTCGCCCGCGCGTTCGAGGATCAGTGTACCTGTCACGCCCGTGAGATTCACGCCCAGCGCCATGCTCGACCATGCCAGAGGATCGCGTTCGATCTCGTCGCGCAACACCAACTCGCCGAAGTCCACCCCGCCGACGTCTCGCACTGCGCGCTGGCGGGCGGTGAACGTGATCGGAGCGACAGTCTCCCTTTCCGCGGCGGGGCCCTCGAGCACGCAGTCCTCGAAACTGATGCGCAGACCCTCAGGCGGATTGTCACCTATCATGATCCCGGTGCCCGTGGGGCCGACGAACTCTGTGCTGACGAACTCTATGTATCCGCTCACGGCGGTGTCGGGAGTGTTGCCGGTGATCACCCTCGCGCCGATACGATCATTCACCGAGCGACAGTTCTCGATGCGGATGGAGACGGGATCACTGTCCGCGTGCAGGTTGGGCAGATAGAACTCGTAGCCGTCCCCGGCGTTGTTCTCGGTCAGGCAGTTGCGCATGACGATGTTGACAAGGCGTTCGTCCGGGTGATTCGGCTCGAAGTCGATTCCCGCCTGCGGAGGCGTGCCCGCGGTATTGCTCAGGATCGTGTCCTCGATCAGCAGATTCTCCGCGGTGATGACCGATATCCCCTGGCGGTAGTTTCTGTCGCACACGACATCCTTGATATGAATGTTGTAATTCGTGGCTCTTCCAGGCCCGACCCCCAGATATATGCCGTCCCCACCGCTCTCGGTCAGGGTCAGACCGTAGATGTTCATCTCTCGCGCACCGCGCAGTGAGAGCGTTTGCCGCCACTCCGCCCGTTCGTACTGATCCGGATCATCGTAGTCATCGCGCCACATGCGGAAAGTCGCGCCGTATCCGATGAGGGTAACGTTCTCCACGTCGCGCGCGGTGACGAGCACATCGTTACGCCCCCTGAACTCTCCGCGCCTGGCCAGAATCTCGCAACCCTCCTCGAATATGATCTCCTGGTTGCTGGCAAGCTGAATGGGGCGGACGATCCACGGCTGTCCCATGTCCTCAACGATCAGTCTCTCTGCTCCCGAATCGATCGCCGCCTGCAGGACCTCGGTCGCGTCCTCCTCATTGAAGCCCCACCATGACGCCCTCGCCTCGGTGATCTCACCGGCCGTCACGCGATCGATCATCTCCTGGTTGACCTCCTCACATGACACCATCCCGGCGAAAAGCACCAGTCCGACGCCTGTCATCAGATATCTGCTCATCCGTAAGTCCTCCCCTCTGCATCTGTGCAGACCACAAGCATCGGGAAGAGCATTCCACACAGCTTGAGTGTGCACCTCTGACATGGAACTGCCTCGCGACACTCCTCTGTGAAGCTGCGCTCCACCCGGATCGATCAGTTTGAGCGATCAGAGATCAAGCGCTGGTGGCGCCGGTATCTCTACAGGCATTCCCGTCTCGATCGAGACCTCGCCTGCGGCTCCCACGCAGGTCGCGTCACGCGCATCAAGCGTCATCTGAACGTCCATCTTCTCTGGATCGCGCACCCAATCGAGGAACGTCTGCTGGATCAACGGATCGCCGCCCCCGTGTCCCCCACCGGTCGAGCGCGGGCGCCACTCATCAACGTGATCGCTGTGCCGATACTGATTGCGAATTATGAAGTTGCACTCGTTGTTGTACTGCGCGTACATCTTTCCGACATCGCCGGTAAACCAGAAATCGCGCGTGTACTCCGGCGTGAAGTGATTCTCCGTGTACACCGCACTCTTCCCTGATTCGTAGGTAATGATAACCTGCGAGTTGTCGTTAACATCTGCCTCCTCGGCGAAGACGCACAGATCCTCCTTCTCGATCGTCACATCGTAATCCATCTGAAAGCGCTGGTGATGGATGAAGAACGGGCACTCGTCCGCCTCGTCACAGTCGCGACAGCGTCTGTCATTCGGCGCGCTGCCACCGTAGTACGCAAGCGATCCCGTCGCATAGACCTTCGTGGGACGCCCGGCCCCCATGAACCAGTTCAGAAGATCGATCGTGTGCACGCCCTTCTGCATGAGAAGTGACACGGTGTAATCCTTTCGGCGCTGGCGGTCGTGGTAGAAGTAGTTCCCACCTACCGAGACATTGTCCACCGCAATCCCGGTCATGATCTCTCCGATACGCCCCTCGTCAATGATCCTGCGCATCTCCACGAAGATCGCCGAGTAACGAAGCTCAAGACCCACGCACAGCACCGTCCCCGCCCGATTCCACGCTCGGATAATGTCATCGGCATCTTCCACCGACTGCGCGATTGGCTTCTCCAGCAGAACGTTCTTCTCGTAAGCTAACGCCTGCACCGCGTTGTCACGATGGGCGAAATCCGGCGATGCGATGACAACCGCCGGCATGTCCTCACGCGACAGGAACTCGTTGAGATCGTCGTAATAATCGATCCGCTCACCAAAGACCGGGCGGACCCTGTCGAGCGCCCCGGGGTCGGGGTCGGCCAACGCGACAAGCTCCGCCTCCGGATGCTTGTGATAGTTACGCGCGAAGTAACGCCCACGGCCACCGAGACCGATTACGCCGAGTCGGACCTTCTCATCTGGCATCGCTGATCCTCCAGAAGACTGCAGCTCTCGCTCGCGCCCCGAATGATAGCTGATGAGGGCGCACGAGGCAATCACAGCGCGCATACGTCACCGTAAGGAGTCGCCGGACTTCTGTGGGCTGCCGCCGGATCACAGCGCGCCGCGATAAATCGCGTCCAGGCATTCCGGCGCTGCGATTGAAAGACGCGCCAGGTATCCATGCTTCGGCTTTCGTAAACTGACCGAGTCGGCGCCTCGCCTTTGCCGGAAGGTGCGCGCGACTCGATCTCGATGCTCCTGCTGTTCACGTAACCGGAGACGGACCGCCGACGCGACCGAAATCCTGAGAAGTGGGGGAAGTCGGCCCCTGCGGCAAAGGACTCCCACCTTCAGACTGCGAATATGACCCGCGCAGGCCGTCGGCCATCACGACTGTGCCCATGAAGACTGCCGCCTGCCCGGAAACCCCGCGCGCATTGCTCTGAGTATTGCGCGCCCACCAGGACGGGAGATGAAACACATGCAGCCGAACCTTAACCTCGGAGTCTTCGCCTCTGGCGGAGGCACGAACTTCCAGTCGATCATCGACAACTGCGAGACGGGCACGATAGACGCCCGTGTGGCGGTGCTGATCTCCGATCGTGAGGACGCCGGAGCCCGCGAGAGGGCCGCCCGCCACGGCATACCCTCCCATGTGGTGCGTGTGGGAAAGGACCTCTCGGACGAATTCTTCGCGGCGGACAGACGCCACGTCGAGATACTGCGCGAGCATGACGTCGATCTCGTCTGCCTCGCGGGTTACATGCGGCGAATCGGCACCGCCGTGCTTGACGGCTTCCCTGACGCAGTGCTCAACATACACCCGGCGATCCTGCCCTCATTCAAGGGCGCCCACGGCCAGCGCGATGCAGTAGATTACGGTGTTCGCATCTCAGGAGCGACGGTTCACTTCGCGGATGAGGAGTTCGACCGCGGCCCGATCATCATCCAGGCGGCGGTACCGGTCACCCCCGACGACACTGAGGAGACGCTGGCCGCGCGCATCCTCGAACAGGAGCATCGGATCTACCCGCAGGCGATTCAGTGGTTCGCGGAGGAGAGACTCCGCATAGACGATCGCAGGGTGATACTCGATCCACCCTCCCGTGGGAGCTACGGGAGCCGGGATAGTGCCGCGATCATCAGCCCTCCCCTGGAGTTCGCGTGATGCAGATGGCGTGCGAGTGATCTTCCAGATGATGCCAACAGTTCGGAACGGAAGGACGATTCGCCATGAATGATAGCAGCGCGTCCATCGAGGTAAAGGAGCAAGTGCCGGTTGCAGGCCGCTGGGATGTCGTAGTCTGCGGGGGCGGCCCCGCCGGGATCGGAGCGGCCATCGCGGCCGGCCGTCTCGGCGCCCGCACGCTGCTGGTCGAGGCGCAGCAGCACCTCGGCGGACTCGCAACGAACCTCGGGACCATGTGTGACACGCCCGGTGGTTCGATCTACGATGAACTGATGGGCCGACTCATGGACCTCGGCTCCGCGTGGTATCGCGACAACCGCGAGCGTTACTACCCGCCCGGCCGCACCAGCTACCGCCCGCAGATGTTCAAGGCCGTCGCGGCAGAGATGGTCGATGAGGCGGGCGTCGAGGTGCGCTTCGCCACGATCGCCGAGGGCGCCCGGGTCGAAGACAGCACCTTACGCGGCGTCTTCCTCGCCAACAAGGCAGGCCGCACGCTGGCCCGGGGGAAGGTCATCATCGACTGCACCGCCGACGCCGACGTCGCGGCACAGGCGTGCGCGGCTTTCGTGGTGGGCGCGCCCGACGACGGACGCATCCAGCACTGTAACTTCCACTCGCGCATAGGCGGCGTGGAGAGTGAGCGCTTCAAGGCCGAAGGGCCTGATGAGGCCGAGTTCGAGCGGATCTGCCGCGAGGCCGTGGCGGCGGGTGAGGTGAGACCTCCGGACGCCCTCTTCGGCATCGATCCGGAGGCATTCCCCTGGAGCGAGGAGCACAACCGCATCGTCATGCGCTGGGAACTGCAGCACGTTGATCCGACCGATCCGCGGCAGACCTCCGAGGTGCTGATGCAGTGCCACCGGGCGGCGCTGGACATCGTGCGGATGCTGCGCCGCAGAGTGCCCGGCTACGAGGACTGCGTGATCGGTCTGATCGACACCGTGCTGGGCACGCGCGAGTCGCGGCGCATCGAGGGGCTTTACACGGTCACCGGCGAGGATGTGCTGGCGGGCAGCAAGTTCGAGGACGGCGCGGTTCCCGCGTGGTTCTGGCTCGACCTGCACGATCCCGCGCCGGGCCTCTCGACGCCATATTCGCTGGAGTTCGTGCAGAAGAACCGCCCGAAGCCCGGCGACTGGTACGAGATCCCGTACCGCTGCCAGGTCCCGCGCGAGATCGACGGGTTGCTGGTGGCGGGCCGGTGCATCTCCTGCGATCACCCTGCACAGGGATCGCTGCGCGTGATCCCCACCTGCGTCTATCTCGGCGAGGTGGCGGGGACTGCGGCGGCATGGGCGATCGAGGAGGGTGTGCTGCCGCGCGAGGTGGACGGCGCGCGCCTCAAGCGCGTCCTCAACGAGGAATACTGGGAGCCGCCGACCTACGACGACGAGTGAGCGCGGGGCGACGGGGATTGCCGCGGCACCTTCGGGTGTGATAGAGTACACGCAACGATCACGGCGGACGAGGTGGTGATGCGAGTGTCATTTGACAGGATTACGATCGCGCCGGAGCTGTGTGGCGGGAGGCCCTGCATTCGCGGGTTGCGTTTCCCCGTCTCCCGCCTCCTCGGATTGCTGGCGGCCGGTGAGACACCCGAAAGCATCCTTGAAGCATATCCTTATCTCGAGCGCGAAGATATTACACAGGCCCTCGAGTACGCGGCCACACTCGCCGGGGCCGAGGCCGCTGCGCTGCCGTGATGCGATTCCTGGTTGACATGCCGCTTTCGCCGCGAATGGCCGGGTTCCTCACCGGTCTCGACCATGATGCGGTGCACGCCTCCGACCTTGGCCTTGCGCACGCTCCTGACGTTCAGATCCTGCACATAGCGCGAGAAGAGGATCGCATCATCGTCACCGCCGATCTTGACTTCCCGCAACTGCTGGCGCTAAGCGGGGCCGATGGCCCTGGGGTAATCCTGTTCCGGGGTGGCACCTACTCAGAGGCCGATGCAAGCAGGCTGATCGAACGGCTGCTTGACTCCGACTACGTCTCAATGCTGCGCTCCGCGATCACCGTGGTTGAGCGTGACCGCATCCGGCTTACCAGGTTGCCTCTCCAGCGCGATTGATGACTGCTGCGTACGCTGGGTACCGATTTGGGAACACTATACCCCCTCACCGAAACGCTGGATGAGATAACCTGCGCTTTCACTGGCTTCGGCCCCTCCGTCTCGCCTCAGCCCTTCAATCGCAGCAAATAGTCCAGGCTCATGCGCTCTTCGAACCAGAAGGTGTTGGTGAACGGTTCGTCGGAGTTGCGTAGTCGCGCCGCCTGCCTCAAGCTCCTCCACCGTGGTGTTCCACAGCGTGAGCTGAGTGCGCTGTGTCGCCTGCGTCGACGGTCACGCATGCGCCCACCTTCGCACATCCAGCGCCACGTAGGGCTGCCGGTCCTGTACGCCCTTGAAGTAGAAGAGGTAGCGCACCTCCCACGGCTCGCCGAGTTTCGCCGAGACCGGGTTCGCCGCGCCATACCGCCTCGCGCGATGTCGCGTCGTTGTGGTGGGCGTGGATTACGCCAAACTGCTTCGAATGACCCTGCCCCGTACTACCTTGCCAGCCAGATCGGACTCGACCACGCGAGGTTACCATCGCTCTCGATGACGCGCACGTAGTAGAACACCACATCCGGCGCCTGATCCGATACCGCGGGGACTTCGGCAAGCGGCGTGCGGTCGATATACGTCAGAGTCTCCTGCTCGGCGTCGATCTCCACCGACTCTACCGTCTCATTATTGCGCACAACTTCAATGCGGTCAATGTTCCGGTGACCGATCGCGTGGACTGTCAGGATACGCTCGTGGGCGAAAGCCCCGGCTTCATCGGCGGAAAGGTCGCTGCCCATTGGGTGTTCGCCCAACACCACGTCGAGAAGGATGCGGCGGCTTGTGGTGGCGTAGCAGCGACGGTCCCACAGTGCGTCGAAGAGCGCCTCGCGTGTCAGTTCCGGCGCGAAGACCGCGGTGTAACCGCCGTTGACGATCTCCTCCGCCACGAGGCCCCCGAGGTTCGAGAGCTTGCTCCCCGGCTGTGCGCGGTGGTTATCGGTGCCTCCTGCGAAGCCGAGCCGCAGCCCGAGCGCCAGCGCATCCTGCACTGAGGAGCCGTGGCCTCCGAGAGAGACCTCGCCGCCAATCTGGTCACGCTCCATCGAGCCGCGACACTGGCAGATCTCCACGAGGCGCTCGAAACGCTCGTCGCATGTCGAAAAGTCCTGCGGGCCCCAGGCGTAATACCGGCTGGTCTCTGAGTGAACGTTGGGATGATGCGCGATTGCCAGCGCGGGCACATCGATGCCCGCCAGCCACTCGAACATCTCCTCGATCTCAAGATTCGGCATGGGCGGGACGGCATCGGAGCTTCGATAGTAGACGTTCTTGTGCCCCCTCAGCCAGCCACGTTCGAGTGCGGGGATCGTGACGAAGCGTCCCGGTTCGTTGAACTCGTCATCGAGGGCGAGATCCTCATGCCACTTCTCACCGGAGCCTCCGTTGGTCACCACCGAGAAGTCGAGGCCCTCGACGTCTCGCGCCCAGCGATAGGCATAGTCGGTGTCTGCGAGCATCATGCCCCTGCCGGTACCTTTGCCGGTCATCACGTGCATGTCGCCGAAGTACACGTTCAATTCCTCGCCTGCGAAGCCGGGGGCGACACAGTTGCTGGTACCGATCAGTTCGTTCCGCGGATCGTAGACGGTGATGCGCGCACATTGCGCGGAGACACTGCATCCGTCGATCCGAGCGGCCCCCTCCAGCGAACCGCCGGCGTGTATCTCATACATCCCGACGCCCTCGTTGATGCTCACGGCGTCGGGTAGAGTCGCGGAGGGGTCGGTTGACTGCACGGAGAGTCGCCCCGCGTAGTCTGCGAGGTTGCCGAACTGATCGCGCACTGAGACGATCGTCTCAAACTCCTCCTCGCCCGCCTTTCCGGGGGGCTTCGCGACTACATGTACATTCGCGGGTTCCTCGGCGATGATCGTCACCTCGGGTGTATCGGGCAGTTCCACGAAGGCGTCGGGGCGATCGAACTCCCGCGGCCTGCGGCCGTTGCCCAGCACATCGACATGGACCGTAAACCGATCCTCATCGTACGCATGCTTTGCGACGCGCGCGAGGCGGAAGTACCCTGAGGAGTATCCCCCGTGCTCGCCGAGAGTGATCGTGATGGTATCTCCCTCCCGCAGTGGCTGCCCCCAGACCGTGACGCGCACAAGCGGAGGATTGGAATGATGGAAGGTGTAGGGGTGATCGTTGAAGGTCTCGATCTCCGCGACGGCGCCCTCGCGCGAGCACTCCGCGGTTACCTTGCCGAGTTCCCAGTAAGTGTGCCCCCGATGCGGTGGGAGCACGCGGAGCCCTCCGCCGACCTCGATACCCGACGGACCGGCGGTGTACGTGAGTTTGAGGGTGTGTCGACTGCCGGCCACGAAGGGTCCGGGCGGCGATAGTTCTATCGATCCGACGATTTCCTCGGTCGGTGGTGTGTTGAGCATAAGCGGCGACCTCCCATGATGGGCGAATGATCGATTCGGCCGAAAGGGAACACCGCATCGGCACAAACCGTTGCATTACATGGAGGCGGGGACGGGACCGGTGTCCCCCGCGGAGTGCAAATCTGCGGCGGGGCCGGCGAATTGGCCCCGGGTGCGTTCGACTCGCACACCCGCCTCCAGCGAAGTGCAATTCCACGCGCAGGGCGCAGTCCCCTTTGCCCACCGGAGATGCCTGAAGCGCTGGCTTCTCTACGGTGTGTCTGGCATAGAGGGGGACGCCTGGGTGCGCCGAATCATTGAGGTATCAGATGACCACGAACAGGACCGTCGCGATCCTCGCCATACTTGTTGCAGCAATCTACCTTGCCGGTTGCGGAGGGCCTCAGAACCGCGAGGTGCTCACGTTCTCTTACGACGAGATATTTGCGGAGGGATGGACCATCGAGGGCTTCGAGGCCTGGCGGACAGATATCGACCTCGCGCAGGAGATACCCACTTACTCCGATCTCGGCGCATACCCCATCGGGAACGGCCACGTCTTCGGAATAGCAAGCCTGTCCGTGCCCTTCGGCACCGTCGAGGACATCTTCGGACCTCACTACCAGCGAGTGGGCGGAATGCTCGGCGCCTGGGTGCCCGCGGTTCTGGTGGACAATGAGCCCGTGACGATCCAACGGCAGTGGGTCCGTTGGATCGCCCCCGGCGGCCTCGTTCACTCCCGCTGGGAGGGCGATACCATCACGGTGGACCTGCTGCAGACCGTGCCGCGGGACCTTACGGCGGTAACCACTATGTTCATGGTGACCAACGCCGGAGATGCCCCGGTCGATGTCTCGCTCGGTATGCAGTCATCGCTGCCGACCCTGGAGCATCCGGAGGGTGATCTCAAGTTCAGCCGTGACGAAGTGTTCGTGCGTGCCGGATTCGCCGGCGCGCGCACATCCGTTGTGAATCGCTGGGTGCTGCCGGATCTGCCCGATGAGATGTCAGATCGGGTTCGGCCGATTCCTCGTATGGCGATGGAATCCGATAACGAGGCAGTAATCTGCTCCCTCGGACCCGTCGATCCACAGGAGTCGGTGGGCAAGATCGGCTATATCGCCATCGGCGCGGGAGCCGAGGGAGCCGCGGAGACGGTTGCCGCCGTGGAGGAGCGTGGCTGGCAACTCTTCGAGGACACACATGCATGGTGGAGGGACTGGCATGAGCGCACCCTTATAGTCGAGGGAGCGGGCGAAAAGATCGACCAGTTCATGGCCATCCAGAAGTATATCTGTCGCGTCCAGCAGGCAGATGCGGGCGGATACTCGCCCATGCACAAGTACTCATACCGCTGGATCCGCGACTCGAACGGTCCGATCATGTTCCTCCTCGATTCCGGAGACTTCGATTCGGTGAATCGCGACCTGTCATATCATTACGCGGGCTGCGCGCAGAAACAGGAGATCTTCAACAATATCGAACTGATCCTCGACGTCGATCCGGACAACGTTCCGGAGATCGACTGGTCCGAGGTCCCGACACAGAAAGCCGAGAGCGGCAGCTTCCTCATCCTGCAAAACTACTGGTACCACCTGCACACGGGGGAGACCGAGCAACTCGAGGAGCGCTGGGACTATCTAAGGCGCGCCTTCGACGGCCACGAGATAGACGACCGGGGGCGGCTGCTCTTCCACGGTGACGAGACCTACCGCTTCCCGGGGTACCAAATGTTCGGCGTCGAACCCGAGGCGGTGGCGGACTATGTCCATATGTCCCTGTGCTCGGCGGACTCGGGCTTCAAGTACGTGGCGGCCGCGGAGGCGATGGCCGAGATGGCCGGCCGCATCGGTCGCCCTGAGGAGGAAATCGAGATTTACCGCGAGGCCGCTCGATGGGTGCGCGAGATGACCGAGCAGAACTACTGGCAGGAAGACCGCGGTTACTATGCGCCCGCGATGTCCGACGTCTCAGATGAGCGTTACCGCTACCCGTTCGCGAACATCAACATGCGACCGACGTGGATCGGCTACGCGGAGCCTGACGAGCAGCAGAGGCGTAACATAACGAGTGCCCTGCGCTACCTCTACCGCCCCGAGGCGGGCACCAGCAATCTCACGCCGACATGTGGCTACACCGTCGGCATGACGCCGGGGATGGTGCTCTCGGGCCTGACCTCGGTCGGACATCCGGAAGCATCGCAAGCCCTGCGGGGCCTGCTCACCGCGGCGGAAGCCTCCGGTGGCTTCTCGGAGATGAACCGACCGGATGACATGCCCTCCCGTGACGCGTGGGGCAGGCATCGAGTGCGCCCGTGGGAGGGCGGGATCAACGGCAGCGCGGTCCTGCAGTTCCTAACCGGCTTCGAGCCTGATGCGCCGAATCGCGCGGTGCGCTTCGCGCCGAATCTCCCCGATGGCAGCGACGCGATGACGGTGCGGAACCTCCGCGTCGCCGATGCCAACCTGACGCTGCAGGTCGAGCGCGCGGGCGAGGCCCTCAGGGTGCGCATAACCTGCGAGGAGGCCGAAGAGCCGCTCGCCCTTCATATCGGCGAGGGTGGCACACTCGCGGCGGGAGAGACGCTCGAGATCACTGTCCCGGCTTTGCCGACGGATGAGAGGCTTGAGGTCGCGGATGAGCCCTTCGACTACGGCCCGGCGGACGTGCCCGCGGGCGCGACCGTACTGCTGACCTGGAGCGCGGAAGTGGTCGAGCAGGTCCGAGCCACAGAGGACGAGGTTGTCGCCATCGACACGCGTATCGCCTGGCCCGTGAGCTATCTGCGCAGCGCATTGCTCAACGCCGACGGGTCGCTCCGGGCGCCGAAGCTGATCACGGACATTGAGGGCTGGCCGGGCGCCTTCAAGGTCGAGGACTACTGGACCGAAGGCGAGGGTGCAGAACTGTTAGCGGAGTATGAATCCGCGGGCGGTGTAGTCGAACCCGCACGCGTTCCGGCAGCGGGCGGACGGGCGCCCGATGATCTGATCAACTGAGCGGTCTGCGGGCGGTACGCAACATGACACCAGATATTCGTGCAGGACCGGCGGATCTCGGTGGCCCACCTGCGGGAGGAACTCTTCCCCGTCGCAGGTGGGCCATTCACCCGCTACGTCGGGTGTCCTATCCCGACGCTTCGCCGTGTTGCGCGATTATTCTCTCCAGCAGTGCCTCGACCCCGTACTGCGGTCGGTCATGTGTATCAGGGTCCTCCGTCGGAAGCTCACGGATCTCGTCCATCCAGGGTCGCGCGACACGGCCGCAGCCATCGATTGCGTTGAGCGCCATCAGTGCCACGTAGGGGCCGTAAGCTTCCGCGTTAGCAAGCTCGACCAGTACCGGCATGGCCAGATGCACGTCCGCGGTGCCTCCGTAACGACAAAGCGCCTCCCCGGCGACGATCCGGACCGAGGCATCATCATCTCCCAGCGCCTCGCGCAGCAGCCTGTGCCCTCTGCGCACCGCTCTCTCACCGCGCATCATCACCCCCATTGCCGCCCAGTAACGGATTGCCGGATCATCCTCGCTCATGAAGCCGAGCAGCGTCTCCAGCACACCTGACTCCAGCGATGAAGCGGTCTCAGCGCTAAGCAGGATTCGCGCCATCGGGTATCTCTCCGGATCGCGCGCCATGTCGTAGGGAGCACATTCACCACAGCGCAGGTAAAGCTGCGGCTCGGGAAGGCATCCGGTATCGCGGATCGCAAGCATCCACTCACGACACGCCTGCCGCAGTTCCTCCAACACATCCGCATGATCCGAAGAGTCGGCGAGATTATGCGTCTCATCCGGATCCTCCTCCAGATCGTAAAGCTCCTCGGCGGGACGCTCCTCCCAGAAGAAGCTCTGCGCCTCGATAAGCGCGCCTTCATCGTGGAGCCGCTTCCACGCTCGCGTGGACGGTGTCTCAAACATGTACCGCACATGTTGTCCCATGGGCAGGTGCGGCATGAAGTTGCGTATGTACAGGTATCGCCTGTCGCGGGCACACCGCACCATGTCGTAGCGCTCGTCCATACGACCGCGGTGACCGTAGAGGTAGCGCCTCGGTACAGCTTCATGCTCGCCCATGAAGGCGCGCCCCTGCATCCACGCGGGCGGATGGATACCGGCGGTGCTCAGTGCAGTCGGTCCGAGGTCGGTGAAGCCGACCAGACGGTCGCTGGAGCCGCCCTCATCGTAGTCTTCGGCCCCAAGGTGACCGAACTTCTCCGGGATCGCCACGATCAGCGGCACGAGCAACCCGGCGTTGCGCGCGCACCGTTTCTGCCCCGGCATTCCTGAGCCGTGATCGCCGTAGAAAACCACAATGGTATCGTCGACGAGGCCGTCCTCCTCAAGCTCCGCGAGGCGCACGCCGATCTGCTCGTCCATCTTCGTAATAAGGTCGTAGTACTGGGCCCAATCGCGACGTATCTCCGGTATGTCAGGATGGTAGTCCGGCACCGGCGCGTCGGCGGGATCATGCTCGAGTTCCCACGGGCGCTTGCGGATACCGCTCTCGTGTGTGACCGTATCGTTGAAGACTGCAAAGAAGGGACGGTCCTCTCCCGCGCCGGGATCATTGCGCCAGTGTGCCTCAGCGGAGGACGCGTCCCAGATCCGGCCCGGAGCTTCGAGGTTGTAGTCCTCCTTGGCATTGTTGGTGCAGTAGTATCCCGCCTCATGCAGAAGCTGCGGATACATGCGCAACATCGACGACATCGGCACCAGGCTGCGCATGTGTTCGCCGCCGGTGGAGGGCGCGTAGCAACCGGTGATGATGTTGGTCCGTGCGGGGGCGCATACCGGAGCCTCCGACCAGGCGTTCGTGTATATCACCCCGCGAGCCGCCAGTGCGTCAAGGTTCGGAGTGTATGCGTAGTCATCTCCGTAACAGCCCAGGTGGGGCCCTATATCCTCACATGTGAGCCACAGAATGTTCGGTCGTGCTTTGTCTGCCATGACGATGCTCCCGTCGATACCGTTATTTCGACGCCGTCCACCCCATAATGCGCCGCCGGGAAGGGATTTACCTGCCCGGCGGTGAACACCAGGCGCGTACCTTCCCGCAGGTGGGGCAGATTCGCGGGCGTCGCCTGATCTCAGGGCGGTGTGTCATCGCGGCATTTGCCGCACAGGTTGTGGCTGTGTATACTGCTTCAGTCCTGCCCGACCATCATGAAGAACACGAGCCAACAGATAGGAAAGACATGAAAGACAGCTACAGTGACAGCACGATCATCGTAACCGGTGCCGCGGGCTTTATCGGTTCGCACGTAAGTGAGGCCCTCGTCCAACGAGGAGACAGGGTCATCGGCCTCGACAGCTTCGATCCCTACTACGACCCGGCGATCAAGCGACACAATGTCTCGGGGCTGATTGAAGATGAGCGCTTCGAGTTGATTGAAGGGGACATTCGCGATCCTGAGACCGTCGCCGATGCGTTCGACTGCGGAAGAATCACCGGCGTGATCCACCTCGCCGCTCGGGCAGGCGTTCGTCCGTCGATTGCCGATCCCATTGACTATGTCACCACCAACGTGGAGGGAACTGTGGGGTTGCTTGAGGCGGCCCGCCGCAGCGGCGTCAAGCGCTTCATCTTTGGTTCTTCTTCTTCGGTTTACGGCGCGGCGAATCAGGTGCCGTTCAGCGAGGACCAGCGCATCGACCGTCCGATCTCTCCCTACGCGGCCACGAAGGTCGCGGGTGAAGCACACTGTTACACTCATCACCATCTATACGATCTGCCAGTCGTAGTTCTGCGCTTCTTCACGGTGTACGGCCCGCGCCAGCGTCCGGATCTTGCGATCAACAAGTTCGTCCGACTGCTGGAAGCGGGAGAGGCGATCCCGCAGTACGGGGATGGCTCCAGCAGCCGCGACTACACCTTCATAAATGATATAGTGCGGGGCGTGCTCGCCGCATACGATTCGGATCTGAACTGGGAGATCATCAACCTCGGAAGCTCGGCGCCGATAAGGCTTGATGAGATGATAGGCGCGGTCGCCGAAGCCGTTGGAGTCGAGCCGAGGATCAACGTTATGAACGATCAACCCGGTGATGTGCCGCGCACCTATGCAAGCGTGGAGAAGGCGGCGCGATTGCTTGAGTGGTCGCCGGAATGGTCACTGGCCGATGGACTTGCCGAATTCGTACGCTGGTATCGCGACCGTCAGGAGTAAGTTCGACTGGGGGGAGAGACCCTGCGCCTCGATATCGGCTGCGGAACCCCTGAACAGAGGTACCCGGGATGTGTCGGGGTGGATATCTGCCCCGACAACAGACCTGACATCGTCCATGACTGCAACGAGCCGCTGCCGTTTGCCACTGAGAGCATCGAGTTCATAAACTCCGATAACTCCCTCGAGCACGTCCTGCGCCCGTTCGGGCTGCTTACCGAGATGCATCGGATCCTGACACCGCAGGGCAGGGTTCGTATAGTACTGCCCAACGCGCGTTTTCTCCCCCTCTTGCTGATAAACGTCATCTGGGACCTCGATGCCGCCTGGCACTGGTGGATGTCACTGCCCCGCAAGCGCGGGCGTGGAGTTCACTGGACCCATTTCTCCCGAAGCCTTGCGATCCGCATGATTGAGGCCGCGGGCTTTGAGGTGATCCGCGTGAGAGGCAACGTACTGACGAAGAACATTGAACTGGAGTTGATCAGAGGACGCGGCGGGGCGGTAGATGATTATGACCGCAGCCGGGAGGGAAGCGCGCATGAACAAATTGGCTGAGATGCCCGCGATCAGCGTGATCATCCCCGCGTACAACGAGAGGGACTCCATCGAGGACTGCGTGGCACAACTCCGGGAGATGCTGGTCGGTGCGGCTTTCACCGGTGAGATAATCGTGGTCAATGACGGTTCCACGGACGGAACCGGAGAGATTGCTGACCGGCTTGAGGGCATCAGAGTACATCACCATGACCAGAATCGTGGCTACGGCGCCGCCCTCAAGACCGGTATGCGTCATGCGAAAGGTGAGGTACTCGTCATCGCCGATGCGGATGGGACTTACCCGATAGAACGGATCCCCGATCTCGTGGCCGCGCTGGAGGACCACGACATGGCGATCGGGGCGCGCACCGGCGACAACGTGAATGTACCCTTCATCCGGCGGCCCGCCAAGTGGTTCATCACCGTGCTCGCAAGCTATCTATCAGAGAAGGAGATACCCGACCTCAACTCAGGATTGCGGGCCTTCCGTCGCCGCGACGCGATGCGCCTCTTCGGCATCCTGCCTGACGGCTTCTCTTTCACCACAACCATTACCCTCGCCATGCTCACCAGCGGTATGCGCGTGAAGTTCATCCCTATCGACTACTTCGAGCGCACCGGCCCTTCTAAGATTCGCCCCGTCCGGGACACCTGGAATTTCATCGTTCTAATCGTGCGCACATGCGCTCTCTTCAACCCGTTGAAGGTATTTCTGCCGCCCGCGATCGTCACGTTCGCCGCGGGCTTCATCAAGGCGGCGTATGATGCGGTGGTGCACCACGACGTTCATGACTCCCAACTGCTGCTGATAACCACCGGTCTCGTGCTCGGCGCCATCGGCGTCCTGGCCGACATCGTGACTCGCACGCGCCTTGTGCTCAGGGACTGAACCGGGGACAGGCGGGCCGCTTGCCCCGAATCCTCAACGCATGGTACCAATGCCGACGGGCCCCGCAACCGTGTACGGGACCCGTCCAGGGCACGCGGTCCTGTTGTCGATGCGCGCACTTCCTCGGGGTCTCAGGGGCGTAACCCCGAGGGGCGAAAAACGACCGTCAACTCCAGGCGGTTGGCGGTCGCCGAGATCTGTTATCGAGCGAATGATTTGCGTGCTTCCGTCCCGCCGTCGCGGTTATCTGATCGGGATCGACCACGCTGTGCCACCATTCTACTCAGAAATTCGCCTGCGTCAAGGCCGCGGAGCAGATAGTTGCGCGGCGGCTCGCTAATTACGTTCAAGTACGCCACGGACGCGCTTCAATCGGGCGTGAATCGGTATCCGAAACCACGTACGGTTACGATCCGCTGAGGGTTCCTTGGATCCTCCTCGATCTTATTGCGCAGGTTGGAGATATGCGTCTCCACCAGGTGCACATCGTACTGGCGGTAATCCCAGACAGTTTCAAGCAGTTCTTCCGCCGAGAAGACTCGTCCCGGTTGCTCCATCATAACCTGCAGCAGTCGCATCTGCGTCGGGGTCAGCTCGACCGGCTCCCCATCTATCGTCACCTCACGGGTGTCGACGTTCATCTCGATACCCGCCCCGGTCAGCACGCGCCTGTCACTCAGCGCCGCTTCAGGTCCGACGCGTCGCAGCACCGCCTTCACTCGCGCGACCATCTCGCGCGGAGAGAACGGCTTTGTGATGTAATCATCGGCACCCAGTTCGAGGCCCAGTATCCGATCCGCCTCCTCATTGCGAGCGGTCAGCATAATCACAGGCACCGATGATCTTTGTCTGATCTGCTGGCATACGCTGGTACCCTCGATATCGGGCAACATTATGTCAAGGAGTACGAGATCCGGTGTCTCTGCGCCGTCTCCACCCATCGCATCCAGCGCCTCTGCGCCGGTCGCAGCGGTTATTGTCTTAAACTGCTCGCTCTCCAGCTTACGCTGGACCGCATCACGCAGCATCTCGTCGTCATCCACAATCAGAATCGTTGCACCGCGCAATTCCAACGCCTCCTGTGCCGGCGGTATTGCTGCTCCCGAGGCCGATACATTGCGCTCATTACGGCGTGTCAGGTTTCGACGCCCGACGGCGAAATCCCGCCCGGGCGCCCATCCGTTTCAGCCTTCGGGTCATCGATTGGAAACGCGAGGTAAAAGGTGCTTCCCTCCTCCGGGGTACTCTCAACCTCGAGAGATCCTCCGAGCAGTCGGGCCAGTCTCCTCGCAATCGAAAGTCCAAGTCCCGAGCCCTTTGCACTACCGACGGTCAGTCTTCCTCGGTAGAACTCATCAAAAACGTGTTCGATGTCCTCCGGTGCAATTCCCGGCCCGTCGTCAATCACCTCGATGACAAGAAGTCTGCGATCGCTCAACCGATCATCCTCGACCCCGTCGCGCGAACGTGTCACCTTGTCAGAGCATGAGGGTTTACCTCTCTCGTGCAGGCCCGCACGCACCAGTACGGTCCCATCGTAATCGACGTACTTTACCGCATTCCCCACCAGGTTGAGCAATACCTGCCCGAGTCGATCCGCGTTGGAAGAGATCAAAGGCAACTCGCCCGCGATCTCTGCGTCAAGGCTGATCTCTCGTCGCGACGCCTCGTGGCGCAATGTGTCGAGGATGTGCTCGATCGTCGCCGCGACATCCACCGGCTCTTTACGGATTTCAAGCTGTCCTGCCCGCAGTTGCGAGAGGTCGAGCAGGTCCTCGACCAGTCTATCGAGGCTGAGGCAAGTCTTCTCGATGCGTTCGAGAAAGAGCCGTTGCTCCTCGTTGATCGGCCCCGCATCCTCATCGAACAACAGTTCGTTATAAGCCCGAATTGCCGCAAGCGGTGTGCGAAGCTCATGCGAGACCGACGAGACAAGCTGTGTACGGAAGCTCTCGACCCGCCTTGCCTCTGCGGCCGCTGACGCAAGTGAGGCCAGCGAGCGCAACAGGTCTTTGGCCTGCTTGGTCATGTCTTCTCCGCCGCAGGCATCGATCACGCCTATCAACCCACTGCGCAGTGACGAGTCCGCCTTCGTCGTCCGCATCTTCACCAGATAACGGTCTCCACCATCTCCAGAGAGACCGTCCTCAGGCAGGATCATGCGTGATCTGTTCGAGAGTGCAAACTCCGCAAGAGCATTGCCGGGCCCCAGTTCAACCGGTGCCACGTCCGGCTCGATCACGCGCACCTGCGGCATGGGCTCAGGCGATGCGACATCGGATTCCGAGTCTGTCTCGGCGCGCGCCACCTCACGCAGTGTTCCGGCATCATGATCGGCCTCATATACCGAAACTGAACGGAAGCCTATGTGACGAACGGCATTCCTGGCAATCCCGCGGAACAGCGCCTCGGTGTCATCAAGTGACACAAGGAACGCCAATGCCTCCAGCAACTCACGCGCCCGGCGCTCCCCGGCCCTTGCCCGCTCCAACTGAGCCCGCAACTCAGCGACCTCATCTGGAGCATCGCTCCCCCTCGAAGCTTCGGTTGACGGCTCACTCATATCGACGCACTTCTCTCATCGAATCGCTATTGACCGCCACCCAGAGCACCCATGATATCCGTCATGGAAAGCAGCCCCGGCCCCAGCAGAATCACGAAAAGTGCGGGAAAGATGAAGAAGATCAACGGGAAGAGCATCTTGATGGGGAGGGCGGCCGCGATCTCCTTGATCTGCAGACTGCGGCGGGTGCGCAGAGAGTCAGACTGGGTCCTGAGCGCCTTCGCTATGCTGACCCCGAGTTGCTCCGCCTGGGCGAGTGAGGCCACCAGAGCACTCAGATTATCCTCATCCACGCGATCAGCCATATCCTGCCAGGCCCGTTTACGAGTCTTACCTACCCTTACTTCGCCCAGCAGGCGTCGAAACTCATCCACCAGCGGCCCTTCCTTGCGCTCCACGACTTCAGCAAGGGCGCCGTCGAGACCTGCTCCGGCCTCAACCGAGACCACCAGAAGATCGATGATGTCCGGGAGCGCCTTGCGGATCTGAGCATGTCTCCCCTCGATGCTCTTCTGAAGTATGTAATGAGGCGCGAGCATCCCTGCGAAGGCCACGAATGCGGCGATCGGCATGCGCATGCCGTCGCTAAGACCGGGATTGCTCCACAACCAGATAGCGGCCCCCACACCGGCCAGTGCGCAAAACACGCGCAGGGTGATGAAAGCCTGCGCATTCATACCCAGGGGTTTACCTGCACGCTCCAACTCGACCCGTGCGTTCTCCAGCGCCTCTGCCGGCGCCATGGCTCCGATGGCGCTGACGAAACGGGCGATTAGTGGCATCAGCACGCGCTCATGGAAGGGCAGCGCAAGCTCCTCCGCAAGCGGAGAACGCACTTCGCGCCCTCCCCTCAGGTCACGCCTTCGATCGTCGATTCGCATCCGACGCTCATCCGCGATTAGCGCCATCACTACGACGAGCACCATCGCAAAGACCAGTGCGACGATCAGCATTATCAGAGCGTCCATATTGGCGTCTCTCCCTGATACAACTGCTTCTCTTCCCCGTCGACGACGCAGCGCTGAGAATGTCAGATGTCAATGTCAAGCAGTTTCTTAATGATAATCATGCCCGTGACCATCAGAAGAAATGCACCGCCTAACAGCGCCAGGCCAAGCCTCTCCTGGAAGAGCGGCTCGAGGTAACCGGGGCTGATTGCGGAGATGATGAGGGCCATAACGATCGGCATTGCCACCAGAATTCCCGCCGACATCCTTCCCTCGCTTGTGGCTGCGTCGATCTCGCCCTGGAGGCGAACTCGTTCGCGAATCATCCCGGCGATGTTGTCCAGGACCTCGGAGAGATTGCCGCCCATCGTCAACTGCGTCTGGATTGCCGCAACGACCAACTCGAGGTCATATGAATCGGTGCGAGCCAGCAGGCCATCCAGCGCCTCAGACACTGAGATGCCCACCTGCACCTCCTGCAACACGCGGTGAAACTCCTCTGAGACCGGGGGATGCATCTGTGAGGCGATAACCTGGAAGCCGCGGGTAAGCGCGTAGCCTGAGCGCAGCGCCGAACTGAGCATGTCGAGGGCATCTGGAAGCTGACTTGTAAGCGCAGCCTGGCGTCGCTGGGCCCGCTGGGTCATGTACATATAAGGCGCGCCCACACCCAGGACTGCGACAAGCAGAGCGAAGATAGGCTGTGCGGTGACCAACCATCCGACTGCCAGACCTGTGGAACCTGAGATGGCGCAGATGATTATCGCCTCTGAGGGGCGCATCAGCAGACCCGCGCGGAGCAGTTGCATCTGCACCTCCTCCCAGAACTCCATTCCCTGGACGGCCTCGCTCAGGGCCGGGAGCGGGTCACTGCGGTCCCCGGCGGTCCCCTCCATCGTCACCGCTACTGAATCACCTTCTGCACCGGTGGTGCGAGTGAGACGTTCAGTTACACTCCTTTGCCCGGCGAATGTCAACGCCAGAACTACCACTAGCGCGAAGACCAACACTCCGCCGATTATCGCCAGTAACAGTGGATTCATGCCGGAACCCGACTCCCTGCGTACGGCTGCTATGTTAGTTTCACGTTCTGTCAAAAACATTGTCCGCGGGAATCTGTCAATGATCGAATCACGAGCATTCTCTACGCTGATTCCGCGCCTGGACAGACCGTGGATCAGAAGAAAGACCGACGTTGCCGTGTAGGTTCCTCTTGAGTCACGAAGATGTCGGGAGGCAGTTCGACACCCTCGGCCAGCAGCTTGTCCACGAACAGAGGCTGGATACCCATGGGACGATGCTCCACTATCAGCCGACCATCATCATCGACACCGTGATGCTTCAGGGTGAAGAGATCCTGTGTGATGATCTCGTCTCCCTCCATCCGCTGAACCTCGGTCACGTAGGTGACCTTGCGGGAGCCATCCCGCATACGATCCTGATGCACGATCAGGTCGATCGCGCCCGAGATCTGCTGCCGGATCGCGTGTGCGGGCAGTTCCGTCCCCGCCATCAGTACCATCGTTTCGAGGCGCGCGAGGCAATCGCGCGGCCCATTAGTATGAGCGGTAGAGAGTGAGCCCTCATGTCCGGTGTTCATCGCCTGGAGCATATCGAGGGCCTCGCCGCCACGGACCTCACCCACGATGATTCGGTCCGGACGCATTCGAAGCGAGTTGCGCACAAGGTCGCGAATGGTTATCTCGCCGGTCCCCTCAAGATTCGGCGGACGTGATTCGAGCGACAGCACATGATTCTGCTGCAACTGCAACTCCGCGGCATCCTCGATGGTGATGATCCGTTCGCCGGGCGGGATGAAACTCGACAGCACGTTCAGCGTAGTGGTCTTACCCGAGCCAGTTCCCCCGGAGACCATGATATTGAGCTTGCCCTGAACACAGAACTTGAGAAAGTCGCGCATCTGCTCGCTCATACTGCCGAAGCGCATCAGATCCTTGTCTGTGAAAGGATCGGCCGCGAACTTGCGGACTGTCAGGTAGGGCCCTCCCACCGCAAGTGGCGGGATGATAGCGTTTACGCGCGAGCCATCCGGCAATCGCGCATCCACCATCGGGACTGCCTCGTCGAGTCGCCTGCCCAGAGGCGCGATGATCTTCTCGATAATTCGCATGATGTGCTCGCCATCAGCGAAGCGGATCGGTGCCTCCCGTAGCTTGCCGTTACGCTCGATAATGATCTGCTCGGGGCCGTTGACCATAATCTCGCTTATGCTATCGTCGTTGAGCAGCACTTCCAGCGGCCCGTAGCCCCTGACCTCACTCATCACCGCGGCGACAAGCTGATCGAGCGTGCGCACGGGAACGGTCTTGTCCTCATCCGACAATACCGCGTTTGCGAACCGCCGGATCTGATTCGCCAACTCCTCCTCCGTCATGTTCTCGAGCACCGTCAGATCGGTCTGACGAAGCAGACGGTGATGGATCTCTCCCTGGATACCCAGCATCTCAGGTGAGTAAAGCATCGCAACCGCCTGGTCGGCATATTCGAGCGTCTGCGCCATCCTCAATCACTCCCCATAAGATCCCCCATAAACAGATCGATCGTCACGCAGTCCGATTGCGTCGATCTGCTCGCTACAAGCAATCAGTTCATTTCATCTGCCGCTCGCGAATGCGCCGCTCCTGTGCCATGGCTTCCTCAAGTAGATCGGCCAGTTCAGTGATGCCTCTACCCAGTGCAGAGTTGGGACGCGAGAGCACCGCGGGGATTCCCTCGTTGATCGAACTGGCGGCCGATGCACCGTCCTCGGGAATCCTGTGCACCACCGTTCCGCCGGTCGCCGCCTCGAGATCCTGGACCGTCAGTTCGTTGGAGCGCGCATACCGGCTCACCACCAGCTTGATCCGCTCGGCGGCGATCCTCTCATCGACGAGTTGCTCGTATAGCGTCTTCGTATCCTGCACCGACGAGAGATCTATCAGCGCGCTCACCAGCACGATGAACTGCGAACGCGAGTACACGTAACTGCTCGCTCTGCCGATCAACGGCGGAATGTCGAAGAACAAGAAGCGATAGCTCCGCCTCAGCAGTCCGATTAGTTCCGCAAGAAACGAGATCTCCTCATGCTCATCAAGCCTGCCTCCAACGCCCGCACTGCCGGATACGCCCGCGAGGACCTTCAGGCCCGATTCTTGGTGGGTGGTGAGGTGCGACTCCACCATATTGCTGTCAAGCTCATCGGCGAATCCCGCAAGGTCAGCGATGCTGTGGTCCGGCTGCAGATCAAGCATCAGCGAGCAGTTGCCGTACTGCCCATAGAAGTCGATCAGCACTACTTCACCTGGGTGGCGCCTTGCGAAGCAGACCGCAAGGTTCACCGAGGTCATGCTCTTTCCTATACCGCCCTTCGCGCCCGTCACGGAGATGGTCACGGGCATCTTCGCCGGATCAGTGATCAGATCGTACTCCGGCCTCTGCCGGCTCGCCTCTATCTGCGCAAGTTGCGTCAACAGTTCAATGAACTGCTCGCTATCCACCTCCGGGCCCACCACCGCTCTCGCGCCCGCGCGCAGGGCGGACCGCACGACTTCCGTGCTGCTGGCTCGCTCCGGCTCGACGAGAAGCACCGAGGCGACGTCCGGGGCGGCCAGTGAGATCAACTCAACCGCCTCGTAACCATTCATCCCAGGCATCTCTTCATCCAGCACGATGACTTGAGGGTTGAGCTGCGCGGCCATCTGCGCCGCCTCAAGTCCGTCATGAGCCACCGCAACTATCTCCATGCTGCGATCGCCGGAGGGATTACCGGAGTGCTCGGACAGCAACGCCCGAAGCTCTTTGGATGCGCCGGGCGTTGACTCTGTGATCACGATACGTATTTTGCCCTGCTGCTTCTCTGACATCTACTGCTCCGTTCGGTGATAACTGGCGCTGTGCAACCGCCCCAGGGTCAAATGCGATGACGACATCTACTCTTCTTCAGCATCAACCCCACGGTGCTCGGGAATGCCGAATATCTCCAACTCCTCGGGATCTATGCCCTCCGGAATCGGCATCGGGTGCAGCGGCCTCCCATCCTCGCCCAGTATCTGCGGCATGACGAGGATGATGAGTTCGCTGGTCTCCTCCCGCGTCGTGTCGGCCCGGAAGAACTGCCCGATGATCGGCAGATCACCCAGAACGGGAATCTTTCTGATGGACTTCGATTCCTGCGTCTGAATTAGACCGCCGATCGCCAGCACTCCACCGTCGTCGACGCTGACGATCGTATCGGCCCGACGCGTGCGCAGCGCGGGAATTGTCAGTCCGGCCACAGTAACCCCGCTCGCGAAGTCAAGTGAGCTTACCTCCGGACTTACCTCGAGCTTCACGAGGCGATTGTCCGGACTTATCGTCGGTCGCATCTTGAGCGTGACTCCGAACTCTCTCCACTCGACGGTGATCGATGCACCGGCCGGTCCCGGTTGAGCAACCGGGACCGGGATCTCACCACCGATGAGTATCTCGGCCTCTTCCTCTTCATTGACCAGCAAGTTCGGTTCCGAGAGAACTCGCGCCTTCTGATCCTCGATCAGCGCGCGGATCTGGGTGGCGAAGCGATAGAGCTCCGGCCAGCCGTCCACACCCGGCACGTGCCCAAACAGGAACGGTTGATCGCGGAACTCAGCATCGGTGAACCGGCTGCCGGAATACTGCCCCCAGTTCACGCCGAGATCGCTGTCCGCGCCGCGGGTGACCTCAAGCACCTTCACCGCTACCATCACGCGGCGGCGATCCGGCTCGACGACAGTCACCAGGTTGATGATCGGCACCTTCTCTTCAAACAGGGCCTTTACACGGCCGAGGTGTTCGAGCCCCTCTTCGTCCGGCACCGATCCCTCCAGCATCAGCGCCTCCTCGCCCACGCGTGAGACAACGACCTCGGTATCCTCCAGCGCGCCGCGCAGGGCCCTCTCCGCCGTTTCAAGGTCGGGCTTCGGCGGCACCAGTTGCACGAGGTTTATCGCCTCCACCTCGGGATAGCCCTCAAGCACCCGGCTCACCCGATCCAATCCCTGTTGAGTATCCACCACGCCCTCGACCGAGATCAGATTCCCCCGAAGCTGGGTGACCGCGAACTCCTCGCCCAGCAGTTGCTGGACCTGCTCCACCGGCGGCCGAACCAGCATGGGGTCGTCCTCTATCGTAAGCATGTCCACGACCCGAAGCCCCTCGCCCACCGTTGCGATGACGTCACGGGCCCGTGCCAGCTCCTGCTGGTCCTCCAGTTCGCCCTCGACCACGATAACGTCCTCGCCCCAGGCGGATACTCTGACCTCCGGTCCGAGTATCTCGCCCAGCGCCGTCGAGGCTTGGGCGGCCCGGGATACCGGCTCATCCTCGACCGTGGCGATCATGCCTACCACAGAAACGTCGTCGGTCGAGGCCGCATCAAGCAGATTGAGAAGGTTCTGGCGAGAGGCCGAATCCGGCACTGTTCCTTCCACCACGATAAGGGTGTCAGATACCACCTCAATGCTGAGGTTTGGACTCAGCGATTCCTCCAACCTCCTGGCGATGCTCTCAGCCATCCGGGCGCCAACGACGGTGACGGCAAAGTTGTGCCGTCCTTCACGGTCCCAGATGTAGAGCATCGTCTCGGTCTGATCCTTAAGCGGCCCGGCGGTGGCCATTACCATCAGTTCATCCGCGCTCAGAACTGAGACGTCCGCCACGGAGGGATTTCCCACCGCTACTCTGCGCAGGCCGCTAAAGTTGAGCATGACGGTCCTGCCGCGTTCTATGACGAGGGCCTGCGTGCTGCCCGACCCGGTGTTCTGGAGGTTGCGCGCTTCCGCCGAGCAAACTGCAGGCACAAGCATCCAGAGTGTGAGAGTCAGCATCAGTGGCCATATCGGTCTGCTGCGATGACAGTGCTGCATTGGTGCACCCCCTGACCCCCGCGCTTCCGGGGCGTCAGAATGCTGCAATGGTTTGGTACGGTTACGTGCCGTGATTCGATCGCGGTTCCCCCACGCTGCCAGGCAAGCCCGCTGAGCCTGCCGAAAACATGCTGCTCATATGCCACCTGTAAGATAAGCTCACTGAGTTAGATCCGCCCTGTGTCGGACAGTTAGTCGGTTGGTCGACCAATATCGCATGCGACGGGCCGCACGCCTTCAGTCCGGTATCACTACCTCGCGCTCCGCACCGCGAATGATCTCAACGCCCTGAGGCGCAGGCTCCTCGGGCGGAGCGGGCTCAGGCTGCGGAGCAGCGGGCGCGGGAGGCGCCCCCCAGTACTCAGGCCAGCCCATCGCCATCTGCGGCACCGGCTCGGCCGGTTCCTCCACCTCACGCGGCGGGTCCACGCCCATGACGGCCCGGTGTGTTTGCTCCGGCAGGCTAACCATGCTATCGTCATCGCGAGGCCGCAGCACGAGGTGAATCGCGCCCTTGTATGCGCTCATAATCAGGGTCTGCGCCTGATCGGGTGCGACCGCAAGAGTGGCGCTCGTGACCTGCTCGGTGGCCGGAGCCTCGGTGGCCGTTTCATCATCAACCGTATCGGTGGGCTGCTGCACACGATCGTCCCGCGGGCGCACAGTGATGTCGTTCATCGCCAGGACCTCGATATTCTGCAGGATCGTCCTGGTCACGGACAGACCACCGTTGTCGAATGACGCCAGCACATCGACGCGGTCTCCGGGATACACGAATCCACCCACGCCACTGATCGGATCCAGCGCGACCGTCACGGCCCGATGGTCCCTCGGAATGACGAAGGTGAGCCCGGCGGCGGCAGTTCGAGGACCAACGGTGGCACGAGTCAGCGTCTGTCCCGTGCTAATGTGCATCTTTGAGACCTGGCCGATCGCCTGCTCCGGCGACGACAATACGTTCGGCGGCGCCGCGACGGCGGCCATCTCGCGGCTCTCAAGCATCTCGGGAGTGACCGTGGTGAAGGCGGGTATGTCCCGCGCGGCAACCACGATCGTCACCTGCTCGGGTTCGGTTACTACCGGCTCGACGGTCTGTCGACTGAGCACATAGTAAACCAGACCCGCGACCACCACGCCGATGATAGCCGCTATTGCGAATGCCTGTCTCCTTGTGAATCTCACTCTCGGCACTCCTTACTATAGAGCATCGCTGCGAATGCTGGTGCGAAACTTGACGGTTGTGTGCCCACTGCCGCTACATAACTATCTGATGAGCATGATCTTCTTTCCGCCTGAGCCACCCCAACCGTATTCTTCGAACGGGTTGAAAGTCCGGTTTGCACCGTTGACTGTGATTCTGCGCGCGACCAGCCCCCGTTGTAAACTCCCTGATGCGGCCCGTTGGGCGCGAGAATCTCGTAAACCATTCGGCCAGGTGCAGGCTCTATCACGCTTCCGTGCTCACCGCCCTATGGCATTAGCTGGGTAGCGAACACGCCCGTATTGCTCTGCAGTTGACTGTTGGGATCGCCGCCGGGCATGTCGAACTCAATGAATCGGCCGATGATCTCCTTCTGCCCCTGGTTTACGCCCTCAAGCCAGAAGGCACCGAACTTCTCAATCTCGAAACGCGCGTTTGACCCGGTGCCCTCGTGATAACTGACCAGCGGCAGGAGCATGATCCGGGGATTATCGGCGTGATAGTCGTAGAAGGTGTCGTTCGCCCACTTTCCGCTTGTTCCGCGCTCCAGCCGCGAGGTGCCGTGGTCATCCACCAGGCACTTGCGCCAGTGGCCGACTGACACACCGGTCCTGGCATAGACGGAATCGCCCAACCTAACGAAGGACGTCTCTATGTCCTCACGACTTAGATTGTATCCTTTCAGCAGGTCATCCCAGGCAGCGGTGCAGCCCTCAGGTGACTCGAGAAAGCCGAATGACCCGGGAATGCCCGCGTAATGCGGCCCATCGGCCATCAGAAGGTTCTGCTGCTGCCCGTACGCAAGAGGCGTCTCCTCGGCAATCCACATGGTGGCGATCGGTATGCCCTCGACCGGGCCTCGGAACACACGCGCCCGCCTGCTGGCTACGGCGCCGGTGAGGCCGAGAATCCGCGCGAAGCTGTACTGCACCGGGGCTCGGACCTCCACCTGCATGCCGTGTGCCCACGGTCCCAGAACGGTGTCACCGATGGTGTCACCCGGGCCGAAGAAGGTAATGTCGTCGGGCTCGATCTCCACGTGAAACCCTGTGGCCTCGGCATTGTTCGCCACTGCCGTAGCCAGGGCTGCTTCCCGTGCCGGAGACTGATCAGGAAGATGTGGCGCTCCGGCAAGCGCTGCGGCATCCGCAACATCCTGGCAACGCTGCGCGGCCACGACAAGCTGTCCGAGGTCGATGACCAGCGCGGCCATGCCCGCGAGCACTACGAATGACACAACCACCCATGCGCCGGCAACTCCGCTACGTCCTCGCAATTTCGCCTGCAGTTTGTTTCGCATCCCTCGCGCCTCCCTTGACACCGCTGTCACCGGTGCCTCCGGACTCAGCACTATCTGTTGCGTGTGGCGGCACCTCCGACCAATCGCCGGGTTGCGAACACGCAATCCTGTCGTGCGCGGCGAGCAGGCTCCTTTAGCGGGATCGATTCTGCGACATGAGCGGGAAGATGGCGGAGCTGTGACTTAAACGAAGCCACACTGCCGGTTCGCGATCGAACTCCTGCGAACAGATACCGACAGAAGTATAACGGAGAGATGCGCGACGGACGTCCTGCCTGACGAAGCGCGACAGGAGCAGCGGTGCGTCGCCGTCTGGATTGCCGCCCCATCGCTGCACCGGTTGGCTCGGACGCCTGACGCCTGTGCGATGATGCCATCTGTTGTTCCTGCCCTGGCGTGATAAAGACTGCGAAAAGTACGGTATCAAGTGTTCCGATCTGTCGCGTTATCCGACCTTATGTATCCCCCTGTCGGATAGAGTCCGAGCATGCAACGCTGCAGTATAACCACATTCGCCAGAAAAAGCAAGGGCATCGAGTGGAATCTTCCAGACTCCGTCACACTCACCCCGGCATACTGCTCGTTGCAAACGTCCTGCCACTCTCCCCATCCCGCTGTCGCGTTGCCATCTCTTTGGTGCGCACATGCGCGTGCCGCTCAGATATCAACCCCGAACTTATCGATCCTGAACGCCTACTCGCGTTGCATCACGGTGGAGGTCCTGAGCGTAATCGTTCCCGTCTCTGGATCATCGGCAAGGCCGGAAAATAGCCCACCAGTTGCAAGCTGATGCGGGTAACTCACACCGACACGAATCTGATCGCCGGGACGCGCGTCATTGTGGCCGTTGCTCGAACCCAGTGTTGTCCAGTTGGTCCACGTCCCCGTTGAATCTTCGAAGCTGCGATATTCTGCCGTGATCTCGAGGCGATCGCTACCGATGCCCGATACCGCGCCGAGCACCCGCGCGTGCAGCGTCTCAGGAGTGGCACCGACCGACGCCGACCGAGCACCCTCACGCGCCCCGTGACTGACATCGACGAGCACCCTTACCATCAAGCCGAACTCGATGATCCCGAATAGCAGAAAGATCAGAAGAGGCGCCACTATCGCAAGCTCCACGGTGGTAGATCCCTCTGTCCTTCCAACAACTCTGCCGATCATCATCTGCACCTCTCGCCGCCTGCGCCTCAATGTATCTCAGCCTGTGACGCCCGGCGCACTGAATGAATAAGGACCCGTTCCCACGGCCTCACGCCAGATAGCGAACATAGACGGTAATCAGAGCGCCGATTCCCAGCGCAATCGCGTAGGGCAATCGCACCTCACCCGCGCCGTCGGTGATCTCCATCGGCGACTTGAAGGCTGCTCGCATGTAGATCGAAGTACCCATCTGCTTCATGATCTTCGCGAGCAATCCCTGCTTCAGCGCGATGCCGAGCGCAGCAGCGCCTCCGACGATCGCGCCGATGGCGAAGGTGTAAACCATGAATACCGGCCCGAGCAGCGCTCCGAAGGCCATCAGCAGTTTGATATCCCCGCCACCGAGGATACGGCCCAGGAAATTGCTCACAAGCCACAGGGCAAAGCCCGCGCCGATGCCTCCGAGCGAGAGCAGCAGACCGTCGAACCCGCCTCCGACGGTGTTGAGCGTCAGGCCCAGGAGCGCGAAGGGAACTGTCATCCAGTTGAAGACCTTGCCCCACCGGATGTCGGTGTAAGCCGCTCCTATCGCCAGAGCTATGCTCGCTGCGATCAGCCACGTCTGCACTCAGGCCATCTCCTGCCGGAACGGTACTTTGATCACGGATACACATCGCGCCTTCAAGGCTCACTGATCAGTTACTCGCGGTCGGCGCGAGCAGCGGCGCTCATGCAGCCTACGTCCATGGCCGCCCTCCGAAGGTGTGGTACTTCGTTCGCCTCCCCAATCTGTTTCTGTTAACGGATCGGATGATGATTGCCCCGCGGAGCCGGACAGGTCCCGGGTGAGCCGAATGCTGGCTCTCCTGTCCGGACGTCTGCCGGGGATCATCGGTGGTTCCGATCCCACCTTCGCACTCTCGATTATACTGCTCAAGATTTCCCTGTCAAGTGATATTTCAAACCTATGTATCATGTAAACTATATCGATGCGTGCTCTATTTAAGCTCAACACAACCGCGGAGGTCAAGGTACACATGGCTTCTCGCCGATTCTTCTGCTCGCAACATGAACTCAATAAAAGCTCAAAATATTTACTGAATTAATGTGTTTGGTGCTGTTCGATCACGTGGGATCCTCTCGTATTGCCGGCTCTCATACTCGGCAGATCGGGTGCCGCTTCCTTTCATTCTGATGCCGGTAATCATGTCGCACACCACGAGGGCTTCCTCCAAACGATTGAGCTTGTTGTGATGCGACCCTTGAGTTATGATGCGCATCGTCCAATGTACCTTATTGAACGCGCACGTACCCGTGGTGCGGCTGTAACGTTGGCCGCCGCGGGTGACAGGGTAGTACCTGAGGCGCCACCGGTCTGTCCTGCGGTCACTCAGGGAAGCGATGGTTGTCACGATAGTGCTGGCTGACGGCCTGAAAGCGTGAGACCGGGGATCGGCCACCATTTGACCTTCAGGGCGGGGCGCTCGATACCATCAGAACGACAGGAGGCAGGTCCATGGATGGCGGCAGGTCCATCAGGCGGGAAGGACTGTTTCTCCCGATGCTCGTGGCGGCCATTGCGGTAGCCGTATTACCGGCGCGAGCGCACGGTCAGCTCTGGAGCGAGACCGTGGAGTTCGGTGACAATCAGAGCTTGCACGAGGTCGTTTATCCGAGAGTCGGCAACACGATCGTCGGTGCCACTAATATCTTCAGATACAACAACGGCGGCGATCTCTGGCAGTCCCGGGACGGTGGCGAGATGTGGAACGAGACTGAGGAGGAAGTCGCCGTCATCAGGGACATCGATTTCGTATCACCACTGCGGGACACCGGGCACCAGACTGGTGATGACGGCAGTGCTCGTCGAGCCGTCACCGGCTGGGCCGTGGGCGGCAGAGAGCAGATCGGGATCGCGATGTTCATCGGCCGGACCACCGACGCAGGCGCGACATGGACCGATTACTCCGATAACTTCAAAGAGTCGCTTGATACCAGGAATGTCGCGATGTACGGGCTGGCCGTGATCGACGCGGACACCGCCTACGTCGCTTCCCGGGAACAGGTTTACCGCACAAACGACGGTGGGGCGTCGTGGCAACAGTGCGGGGACATCCACGAACTGATGCCTGTTGACGATAACGGTAGAGTACGGCCGCTCTTTCACGACTTGCGATGCCACCTGCAGTTCAGAGGCGAGCCGGATGATCCGAATCGGCCCTACGGATACGTTACATCCCCCGACTCACTGTTCGTGACCCGCAACGGCGGGGCAAACTGGGAGCGGATTGATCCGCCGTGGAACGTCGAGGGCCGCAACGTGCGGCTTCTGAATGTGCGCTTCTTCGACGGGGACAGCGGTCTGATTCTGCTCAGCGGCGAGGTCGCGCCCGGCGTCCGCGGCACCGACCTCATGCGCACGAACGATGGGGGCAGGAACTGGTCCACGGTGACGCGCTGGAAACGGGATGACGGCATCGCCCCACGAACTCTCTTCGCCTTTGACGGCGCTCGCATCTGGCTCGGAGGAGACCGCGAGCATATCTGGTCAACCAGCAACGGAGGAGCGGGCTGGGAGCTTGAGCACAGCTCCGACCGCAACCGCGCTGTGATGGGCTTCTCGGCACCGGGGCCGGGCGCAGGACTGATTGCATGGACCGGCCGACTGTCGCGGGGCCCCGACAGGATCACCGGCTACCTCAAGCGCGACGGGCGCGGACTTCCGGACCTGGCCGAGGCCGAGCCGGCGCCTGTGGCCGACGCTGAGCCACAACAGCCCCGGACCCCGCCGGAGCCCGCACCCGCTCCAGAGCCGGCGCCTGCACCCGAGCCTGCGCAGATCATCAGTGATGTCGTCACCGCGCTGGACTACGGCGCAGACCGCAGGCCCGCGGGGGTGAGATCCACCTTCAGACCGGGCGACAATCCGATTCACGTCTGGATGCGGCTCAACGATCCTCCCGCCGAAGGTACTATCTCGGCCGTGTGGTACTACCTTGGCCTCGATGATCCCTTCGAGATCGGGCAGGTCGAGACGGAGCTTGACGAAAACGTGGATCACTTCCACTCCAGCTTCGAGCTTGCCGAGGGCAATGAGTGGCCCGAGGGCGAGTACCGGATCGAGGTGTTTTTCAACGCCGAGCATGTGACCAACGCCACCTTCGTTGTCGCAGGCGAGTGAGGCTGCTCACCTCCTCGAGATCGGCGGAGACCTTTGCTGCGCTCCGCGCGGATGCGGCGTAGATGTCCGATTCGGGTCTGAGCGGCCATAAGAACCCATAGTGGCGGCGCGCGGAATCTCCCGCGCGCCGCCACCGGTCAGCTTACGTCTGACGTCGGTTACTGCGGAAGCTCGTAGCTCCACAGATGTGCGCCGCTGCCGAAGTACAGGCTTCCGTCAAGCAGCACGATACCTGTCCCGATGCCGACGGGCCCGTCGGCGAGCTTCGTGTGCTCGAAGGTGCCCGGCTCTATCCGAATGACACCCTCCCGAAAGAGCGCGTAGATATTGCCGTCCGGCGCGCTCACCATCGTACGCGGTGACTGAGACCCGGCCGGACGACCGTGGTCCTCCAGCGATTCCTCGTGCACCAGCTCACGAGCCTCAGGATCGAATACGTAGAGCGTTGAGTCCACCGCGATGCCGTAGATCAATCCGTCATCGGCGAGCACCATGTCGTGCAGCGACCTGCGCCCGGGCAGGATCGCGTCTCGCCAGATGACCTCCTGGTTCTCCCAGTCGAAGATGTAAAGCTCGGCTTCCTCGGCGCGGACTACCCCGCCCGTGCCTGCCGCGACCGTCGTTGCGCCGACGAGATTACCGTCGGGCAATGCGACCAGCGCACAGGTGCTGAGGTACTCAAGCAGCTCCTCATGCGTCAGGAGAGTTCGCTCCTCTGTAGCGAGGTCGTAGATCATCAGGCCGCCGCCGGTGAGCCCGTAGCCCGGCGTACCTCCCATGACCATGTGACGCCCATCGGGATGCGCGATCAGCGCCGCGGGACGGTTGATGTCAGGCCGCGAATCGACGTGAAGGCGCGGGTTCGAGTCCTGCTCCCGTCCGGGATCCACCGGGCGATCGAAATCGAACGAGGCCAGCCATCCACCGGTGTAAAGGCCCCCGTATGGCGTGTCCTCGTGCATGGTCATAGCGTTCCAGCGCGCGCTGCGCAGGCCGACGCTGCTCATCTCATCGGCCTCAGGATCGAAGCGAAAGAGATAGTTCGGCCGCCCGGTGGCGCCCCACACTTCGCCGTCAGGCCCCGGCACGAGGCCGACGATCAGCGAGCCTCCGGACACGTAGTCGAACTCCACCCGACGCTCGGTCTCGTCAGCATCTTCCACGATCAGGTAACGATCCTCGATTGCGACGCGGCTCAGGCGACTCCCGTCGGGGAATGCCAGCATCGGCAGCCCGTCGCTTGTCGAGGCGCGGGCTCCGTGATGCTGTACATCCGCGGCGGGCTCCTCCACCGGCGTTGCCTCGCCCGCTGAGAGCATGTGCCAGCCCCACTCGGGGGCGGTGGCGTAAACATTCCCGTCGGTGCCGAGGTGCACCCGGCCACTGCCGTGGGCGCGCTCGTCCTCAGGGATGAAGGCCCGGATCTCGCCATCGGCGGTGTTGTATCCGACGACCTGCGCCTCAACGTTTCCGATTCCGGTGTACACCCAGCCTGCCTCATCCATTGCGAGGCCGCGCTGCGGATACTGCCGCCACTCCTCATCGTTGAGCGCCCCATAGTTGACCAACTCCTGCGTGTCGGGGTCGAAGCTGACCAGTTCGGCGGTCGGAAAGAACGCCATCCAGATGCGCCCGTCCTCGTCCTCCATCGCCGACATGGCGCAACGCCCGCGTTCCAGCGCCTCCACGTAGGTAAATTCCATCTGTTCGGGATCGAACTCGTAGAAGTAGCCGTTGAAATGCGAGTACCACATGTTCTGGCTGGTACGCAGGCTGCGGAACGGTCCTCCACAGCCAGCGGGCGGTCCCTCCACATCGAACTGAATCGTCTCCCCGGTGTCAACGTTGACGGCTATCTTCGAGATGTCGCCGAAGGAGTGCAGCCACGCGAGCATCACGCGGTTGCCCTCCGCGTCGAGTACCGTCCCTACACCGTGATGACGCGATACATCGGCGGCGATGCCGTGGTTCGTGAACCCCTCCGCCTCCTGGGCGAAGCAGGGCTGAACGCTCATCATCATCATAACTGTTACCACCGAGATTGCCGTGATCGGTCTCATTGCCTATCGCTCCTCATCAGAGTTATCCCGTGAGTCGGGGAATGCTGCGTCTGGTCATTCAATCATGGGTTGAAGCGCGATATGCGCCTTGTTCAGATAGCTGCAGGTGCAGCCGTGCGTCGCGTCGGGCATCAGGACCAGCCCGCCCGCGGGGATGGTGTTAATCCAGCAGCCCGGGCGGATGCCACCGTAGTTCTCGGTCCGCTCCACCGACAGATCGCGGTACCCGAGCGTGGCGGAGCGAAACACCATCATGTTGCGCGAGGAGGCCAGGGTCCCGCAGCCGTAGGAGCGCGAGAAATCGAACGGCACCTCGTCGCCGGTGAGCAGATTCCACGCGCCCGCCTGCGTGTATATGGTGTCATCGTTCAGCATGATACGGGAGCGCTGGTTGATCCCCTCGAGTGCCCAGAGGCGCTCGCCGGTCGAGGCGCGATACCCGGCCATCCGACCTCCCCGCTCCGAGCGCAGCCGAAATGCGTGATTGTGCTGATAGCTCATCACGAGCACATCATGCTCGACGCTGAGCGCCAGCATCGTGCCAAAGATCTCATAATCGTCCCGCCACAACACTTCGCCGGTGCCCGCGTCGAGCGCCACCAGTGTCCCGTGCGGGTGTCCCGCAGGCTCATCCTCCAGCACAAGCCTGCCTCGCCTCTCCGGGTGTGGCGCCTGGTTCTCCAGCAGATCGTCTTCGGCGATCGGCCGATCTATCAGAAAGACGGTCCCGTTGCCGATGGCGATGGTGTTGTGTCTAATCGAGTCCTCGGCCTCATAGGTCCAGAGATGCTCGCCGGTTACTGCGTCGAGGGCGAAGAGGGCGTCAGATTCGCCCGGCATCCCCCGCATCTCGCTCTCGCGCGACCATGCCCACATGGTCACGTGATCCTCATTTGCCGCGCTGCCGTAGAGCACACCGTCCTCGGTCGCAATGAAGCCCCACGCCTCCGCCCCGTCCACAGGCATGCTGAAGCGCTGCAGCTCCTCTCCCCTCGCGGCATCGAGTCGCACCGCGTAGTCCTCATAAGCGAGATAGACGCTCTCCTGTCCGTAACAGAACGGAGAGCCGGTGACCGCGGTCCCCAGGATATGCTCCTGATCGTAGAGCGCGAGAATGTCCCGCACCTCGTACTCCCACAAAAGGCGGCCGTTGTAGGCGCTAAGCGCGTGGAGCCCGTGCTTGCCGAGCGAGAACAGGCGTCCCTCAGCGAACAGCGGCGACGGGCCCCTACCGTGCCGATCGGGCATGCGCTTATGCTCGAAGTCGGTGAACCACAGCATCCCCAGCGGTCGTTGTACCACGACGTCGGTAGAGGTCAGGGAGTTCGCCGGATCGCAGTACTGATGCGTCCAGCTACCCGCCCCGGGCAACTCACCGCGCTCGACCACACGCATCTGCGACATGCTGCCAACTACCGCCACACCGCCCCAGGGCCGCAATACGCGCATCATCTCGTCCTCATCAATGGACTCGCCGTCCAGCGAGCGAGAGGATACCACGAGGTCCGCGAAGTAGTTTGGATAGGGAGTGCGCGCCGGGTCCCCGTGGTGGACCGTGACGCGAGTACCGTACAGACCGGCCGAAGACAGCTTCCGCCTGGCTTCCTCTACCTTCTCCGGGTCGGATTCAATGCCGACGATCCGCAGATCAGTGCGCCGGGCAAGCTCGTAGGCCAGGCTGCCGTCTCCGCAGCCAAGATCGAGCGCATATCCCTCACTGACGCGGCTTTGACGGAGTATTTCGAACGCGGCCCGCTGCCGGTCCTCATCCCAGGTCGCCGCGGTGGCCTCCGGTGTGGCGGTGCGGGCCTCGGTGCCATCGTCGGGGGCGAAACAGTAGATGCGTCCCTCGTCGGTGCTGACGTAGAGCCTGCCAGCGGCCCAGGCAAGCCCGGCGGCCGAACCCTCCACTTCGGTCTGCCAGGAGACACTGTCCTCCAGCGCGCGCTCGCGCAGG
>PXBW01000042.1 GCA_003566775.1 candidate division WS1 bacterium | reverse complement strand
GGCATTGCGCCGCGCGGATCCCCGGCACTTTGTTGGCCGAGAGCGCCACACCGATCCCGGTGCCGCAGAACAGGAGCGCGCGGTCATATTCGCCCGCCAGCACGGCCGAACATACCCGGTCGGCCATATGGGCATAGAATTGCTCTGCCGCGTCAGGGTTGCGCGAGATGTCGGACACGTCGTGCTTGGCTTTCAGATGTTCTGCGACAGCCTGTGCCAGCGGAGCACCGGCGCTGTCGCCTGCGATTGCGATTTTCATACCGTTTCCTTTCAGGTTCAGAGGGTTGCGGCGCATCTGCCAAGAATGTCGAGGTAGCCTTTGACATCCCAGGCCGAGCGGCCGATGAACAGCCCGTCGATATGCGGGCATGTGATGAATTCTTCGCAATTATCCGGGTTGACCGAGCCGCCGTACAGGCAAGGGACCGGGCGGCCCAGAACGTCCCTTGCAGTGGCGATAATCTCTGCCTGACGCGCATCGGCGTAGTCTGACGTCGCCGGGATACCGTTTTCGCCAATGGCCCAGACCGGCTCATAGGCCAGTAGGATTTCGGCGCTTTTCTGGCCTGGGTTCAATTTCCCAAGCGCGCCGCGCACCTGCGTTTCCAGCACGTCCTTCGCGCGGCCACTTTCACGCTCTGCCAGGGTTTCGCCGATACAGATCAGCGGGATCAGGCCATGCCGCACGGCCGCTTCGGTTTTCAGACCTACGGTTTCATCGGTCTCGCCGAAATGTTCGCGGCGTTCGGAATGGCCAAGCTCGACGATATCAAGATTGCAGTCTTTCAGCATGATGGGGGACACCTCGCCCGTCCAGGCGCCCTGACCAGCCCAATGCATGTTCTGTGCGCCGACCTTTACAGAGCTGTCGGTAAGCATCTGCTTTACCTCGCGCACGGAAGTGAAGGGCGGGATCACAAAGCGCTGGATGCGCGGATCGCGCGCGCTGTCATCGGCGGCAAGGGCGCGGGCAAAGACCTGCGCCTCTTGCAGCGTCTTGTTCATCTTCCAGCTGGTTCCGATCCAGTATGTCTCTTGGCTCATGCGCGCGCCTCTGATGTGTCAGCCATTGTAAGTGTCAGCCCGGCCTGTCGGAACACATTCAGGATGTCCGGGGCAGGGGATGTGTCAGTGATAATGTGGTCGAATTCGGACAGATGCCCAAGCAGATGCAGGGCGGCGCGGCCAAACCGCGTATGGTTGACGAGCAGAACGCGCTTGGCCGCGTGGTCGATCATGGTGCGTTTGGTGCGGATGACATCATCATCCATGTGGAACACGTCCAGACCGGACACGGCTGGCGATGAAATAAAGGCTATATCGGCGCGCAGCTGCGCCAGTGCATCCTCGGTCACCTTGCCCAGATAGGCGTTGAACTTGGCGGAATATACACCACCCAGCGCGATCAGTCTTATGCCGGCTTCATCCCGCAGCGCATCGATGACCGCTGCGTTATTCGTGATCACGGTCAACGGGCGTCTGTCCACCAACATCTGCCCAAGGGTCGCCGCCATCGAGCCGTCATTGATCATCACGCTCATTCCCGGCTCGATCAGCTGCAGCGCGGCCTGCGCCATCGCCTGCTTGGCCGGGCTGTCCTGAAGGGCGCGAAACCTGAAATCGCTCTCAAACTGTGTCCCTGAACGGATCGTGGCGCCGCCCCGTATCTTGCGCAGCAGACCCGCAGATTCGAGGTCGTCCAGATCACGATGAATAGTCATGCGCGACACGGAAAAGCGCTCTGACAGGGCGTCAAGTTCGACTTCGCCCTCTGTCACCAGCGCATCCATGATTGCCTGCCGCCTGTCATCACGCTTCACGATGTTTCCTCCTGTTCGTAACATGACATATCACAAAAAAATCGTCAATAATGTTATTATGTGATTTAAGATTGTGATAAATTGATTTTTGCCGTAATGTTGATTCATAACAGGAGGAGGCACCATGCCCGCAGCTTCATCGACTCGAGACATCGCTGCCAAAGCGGCGGCGGACCCGCGCGGCTTCGCGCTGGCCAACTGCATTCGTGCCCTCGCAATCGACGCGGTCGAAGCCGCCCAATCCGGGCATCCGGGCGCGCCAATGGGTATGGCCGACGCGGCGACGGCGCTGTTTCGCGATCATCTGAAGTTTGACGCATCTGCCCCGGACTGGCCGGACCGCGACCGGGTGGTGCTCTCCAACGGTCACGCCTCTATGCTGCTTTATGCGCTGCTACATCTGACCGGCTATACCGATATGACGATGCAGGAGCTGCGCAACTTCCGTCAGCTTGGGTCGCGCACGGCCGGGCACCCGGAATACGGGCATGCCAAAGGGATTGAAACCACCACGGGTCCGTTGGGGCAGGGGCTTGCCAGCGCCGTGGGCATGGCGATCGCGGAACGCGCCCTTGCGGCGGAATTTGGCGCCGAGCTGGTCGATCATCATACCTATGTCTTTCTGGGCGACGGCTGCCTTCAGGAAGGGATTGGGCAAGAGGCGATTTCGCTGGCGGGGCATCTTGGGCTTGGCAAGCTGATCGTCTTATATGACGACAATCAGATCACCATCGACGGGCCGACATCGGTGTCCTTCTCCGAGGATGTGCCGGCACGTCTGGCGGCCTGCGGCTGGCATGTGCTGCGCTGCGACGGGCATGACATTCAGGCAGTGTCGCAGGCAATCGCGGATGCCAGGGGGCAGACCGCGAAGCCAAGCCTGATCGCGATGAAGACCGTTATCGGATTTGGTGCGCCCAAAAAGGCGGGCACCGCCGCCGTTCATGGCGCCCCGCTTGGCGCAGAGGAGGCCGCAGCCGCGAAGGCCGCGCTGGGCTGGGATGCAGCACCTTTCGAGATACCGGCCGAACTCGCGTTGGACTGGCAAGAAATCGGCGGGCGCGG
>PXBW01000335.1 GCA_003566775.1 candidate division WS1 bacterium | reverse complement strand
GTGTAGAACGAGGCGAAGAAGCGAGATCGCAGCAAGGGCTACATCATCCGCGAGGCCATCGATCAGCGCATGGAGAGGGACCAGCAGTAGCGGACCATACTGCCATGAACTACAAAATGAGAACCCCCATGCCGCTAACCAGGCTCCTCAGCGAGAAGATGTCCGGGCCCTGACAGATTCGCCTTCGCTGGTCGAGCATGCCAGCAAATCACATGCAGCGGAGCTCAACGATAGATCGACCAAATCACCCGCTCGGCAGGAATGCTCGGGATATGCATGTCTTCCTGTGTCAGAACGCCCACTGTCTAAGCGGGGAGGGCCTGAGCGACTTTGTGGCGAAGAGGTACCCCACTGTGATGGAGGTTTGCATGAATGTGGCGCAGGAGCGAGGGGCAGCGCTCATAGCCCGTATCTTCCTGTCCGAGGGCCGATGAGATGACGAGCCATTTGCCCGGCTGCTGCAAGATGACCTGGCCGACCGCGGCTTCAATGTGTGGTTCGACCGTGAGAACATGTCCAGCCGGGCGCCTATCTTGCGACTTGTGAGCTGAACGCACGGACGCCGTTCCGGGAGTGACGCCGATGCCTGACAGCTCCGCCGCCCGCCCCCTCCACGCCAGCATGACCTTCCGCGTCTTCGTAAGCTCCACGTTCAACGACTTCATCGCCGAGCGCAATGCCCTGCAGGAGCACGTCTGGCCGCGGCTGCAGGCGTTGTGCTTGCGCCACGGAGCGCGCTTTCAGGCCATAGACCTGCGCTGGGGCGTCTCCGAGCAGGCCTCGCGCGAGCAGCAGATCATGCAGATCTGCCTCGGTGAGATCCAGCGCTGCCAGGAGGTGACGCCGCGCCCGAACTTCATCGTGCTGCTGGGCGACCGCTACGGCTGGCGCCCCGCCCCCGAGATCATCCCCGAAAACGAGTTCGATGCGATCGTCGCGCACCTCTCCGACGAGCAACGTGATCTCCTTGATGATTGGTACGCCCTCGACGAGAACGCGGTCCCGCCGGAGTACTGCCTGCTGCCGCGCGAGGATGTCGCGTACGATGATTGGATCGAGATCGAGGCCGACCTGCACGATGCGCTGCTGCAGGGCGCGCGGGCGGCGGGGCTCGGCGAGGAGGCGATGATCAAGTTCGAGCGCTCGGCCTCCGAGTAGCCGGTGTTGAGACAGCCTGTCGGGAAGGCCTCTCCCTCTTTGTGGCGAAGAGGTAGCTCACTGTGATAATGGGCGCACGAATGTGGCGCATGTTCGAGGGTGATCGTTCATGGTCAGCGTCTTCCTGTCTTATGCCCGGTCAGATGACGAGCCTTTCGCCAGGCGGCTGTACGAGGACCTCAGTGAGCGCGGCTTCGATGTGTGGTTCGACCGCGAGAGCATGCCCGGTCGCGGCCTGACCTTCCTGCACGAGATCCGCGAGGCGATAAATGAGCGCGATCGCCTCGTGCTGGTGTTCGGGCCGGGGGCGCTGAACTCGGACTACGTCGAGGCCGAGTGGCGGCACGCCCTCGAGATGGGCAAGCCCGTCAACCCCGTGCTGCGGCTCGGTGACTATCCGGACATCCCCGACGAACTGAAGCTCCTCGATGCGCCCGACTTTCGCGATGATGCCGACTACCCGGAGCGCATTGAGACGCTCGTGCGCCAGCTCTCCGAGCCGATCCCGCCTATGGGCAAGCTGGTGGGCGTTCCATCGCTGCCGCCACACTTCCTGCAGCGGGCAGAGCGGCTGCGCGCGCTCAAGGACGCGGTTATGGCCGATCTCGTGCGGCCGCAGGTGGTGACTGGCACCCAGGCGCGCACCGGCGTGCACGGCATGGGCGGCATCGGCAAGTCTGTGCTGGCCGCCGCGCTGTGCCGGGACACCGAGGTGCGCCGCGCCTTCCCCGATGGTGTGGTCTGGGTCGAGGTCAGGCAGGAGCCGAACGTCGTCGGGCTGCAGCGCGAGGTCGCTCGCGCGCTGGGCGATGAGGGCCTGTTCGATACGCGAAGTGAGGGCAGGGCGCGTCTCGCCGAACTGCTGGCCGACCGCGCGGTGCTGCTGGTCCTCGATGACGTGTGGGAGACGCGTCATGCGGAGGCATTCGACGCGCTCGGGGGGCGCTGCCGCATGGTGATGACCACGCGCGACGCCTCGCTGATCACCGCGCTGGGCGGCACCGAGCACCAGGTACACCTGCTGACCGAGACCGAGGCGCGGCATCTGCTCGCTGAATGGTCGGAGCAGCCGGAGGATGACCTGCCGGAGGAGGCGCTGCAGCTTCTCGAAGAGTGTGGTGGCCTGCCGCTGGCGATCGCGCTGGCCGGGGCGCTGGTGCGAGAGGGCGATCCGTGGACGGACCTGCTCGAGGCGCTGCAGGAGGCCGAGCTTGAGTTCCTCGATCACCCGCACGGCAACATGCTGCGCAGCATCAAGGTCAGCGTGGACCGGCTGACGGCCGATGAGGCGGAGCGCTTCGCGGAGCTTCGCGCCTTCCCCGCCGATGAGAGTGTGCCCGAGGATGCGGTGGTGCGGCTGTGGGCGCATGGCGGCGGGATGCGCGAGCGCCATGCCAGGCGGCTGCTGAGCACTTTGGCGAACCGTGCGCTGGTGCAGGTGGACGGGGTCACGCCGAACCGCCGCGTGTCGCTGCACGACCTGGTGCGCGACTACACGGAGCACATCGAGCCGGACGAGCAGGCACTGCACCGGCGGGTGGTCGAGGCCTACCGCGCCGCCTGTGAGGACGGCTGGGCGACCGGGCCCGATGACGGCTACTTCTTCACCCACCTGCGCGAGCACCTCGCCGCGGCGGGCGAGAGCGAGGAACTGGTCGGCATCGCCACCGACCTGCGCTGGCTGGAGGCGAAGGCTGAGGGCGGGATGGTGTTCGACCTCGCAGTGGACCTCACC
>PXBW01000061.1 GCA_003566775.1 candidate division WS1 bacterium | reverse complement strand
GGCCCGTATCACACTTCGCCAACTTCTCGACCACGCCGCCGAAAACGATTATGCAGTGCCCGCCTTCAACATGTCCAATATGGAGCAGGGCCTTGCGATCATGGCCGCTGCCGATGCTACGGGCGCGCCGGTGATCCTGCAGGCTAGTCGCGGCGCCCGCGCCTATGCCAATGATGTGGTCCTGGCCAAACTGATAGATGCGTTGGTGGAGATTTATCCGCATATTCCGGTCTGCATGCATCTTGACCATGGCAATAACCTGGCCACTTGCGTGACGGCCATTCAGCACGGGTTCACCTCGGTCATGATGGACGGGTCGCTGAAGGAGGATGGAACCACCCCCGCAGATTTCGACTACAACGTTCGGATCACGCGCGCTGTGGTGGAAATGGCCCATGCCGCCGGTGTGTCTGTCGAGGGCGAACTGGGCGTTCTGGGATCGCTGGAAACTGGGATGGGCGATCAGGAGGATGGCCACGGCGCGACCGGCACGCTGAGCCATGACCAGCTTCTGACCGACCCCGACGAAGCCGAACGTTTCGTCGCGCAAACCGGGGTCGATGCGCTCGCGGTGGCCATGGGCACCAGCCACGGGGCCTACAAGTTTACCCGCAAACCCGATGGCGATGTGCTTGCCATGGATGTGATCGAAGCGATCCACAAGCGGTTGCCGAACACGCATCTGGTGATGCATGGCTCTTCCTCGGTGCCCGAGGATTTGCGCCTGCTGATCAATGAATTCGGCGGCGACATAAAGCCCACCTGGGGCGTGCCGCTGGACGAAATCCAGCGTGGCATCCGCCACGGTGTGCGCAAGGTGAATATCGATACCGACCTGCGCCTTGCCGCCACATCGGCGATCCGCAAGACATTGGTCAGCACGCCGTCGGAATTCGATCCGCGCAAGTATCTCAAGCCCGCGATGGATAGCATGAAGGCCGAATGTATCCGCAAGTTCGAAGCCTTCGGGACCGCAGGGCAGGCCCGGCACATCCGGGCGCGGGCATTGGCTGACATGGCCGCCCTCTACTGAGCCGCGCATGCGAAGGAAACCTCCTGACCCGCCCTGTCTATCCTGTGAAGATGCGGCCGCACAGGATCAGCGGGGCGTTGGTGCGGGCGCGTTCAGAAGCGCACGCGCGGTGCGTTCATCGGTGATCAGGCCGGACAATCGCCCGCTGTTGAGTACGGCACGGATGGCGGTGATCTTCTTGGCGCCGCCAGCAAGGGCGATGATCCGGTCATTGCGGCTTTCGCCAAGCGACACCGCAAGTGTCCGAGAGGTCAGCGGCGTCTGCAGCGCGCGCCCGTCGGGATCGAAGAAATGGCCCAGCATTTCACCAACACCGCCGGCGCTGGAAATCGCCTCGATCTCGGCAGGCTCGATCATACCCGATGTCACAAGCTGGGTTTCGGCCTCTACTGTGCCGATCCCGACGATTTTCAGCGGTGCCGTTTCAGCAAGCTGAAAGACTTCGGCAACACCGTGTTGGGACAGCAGGACTTCACGGTCCTGCGTCGTATTGGCAAAGAACGGAACTGGCATCACATAGGCGCGCGCGCCGGTCTTTTCGGCCAGAAGGTGCATCACATCATGCGGGTTGGCCGAGAAATTTCGCGTCAGCCCGCCCAATAGTGACACGAAACTCAGATCCTCGGTGTTGATGCGCGGCATGGCCCGCACGGCGGCGGCCAGGGTCCGCCCATGACCGATCCCGATGGTCATTTCCTCGCCGCCTTCCAACCAGCGCCGCAAACGCGAACCACCCGCAAGACCGAGTGCCCGCAATGGCAGCCCGTCTTCGTCAATATCCGGCGCGACTTCGCAGGTTTCCAGCCCGAACCGGGTACACAGCCCCTGTTCCAGTTCGATACATTCGATGATTTCCCCTTCGATCGAGACCTTGACCGCGCCATCGTTAACAGCGCGCGCGATCAGCCGATGTGCCTTGACCGACGGCACGCCCAACCGCTTGGCGACTTCAGCCTGACGCAATCCTCCGACATAATGCAGCCAGGCCGCACGAATTGACAGGGAATGCTCTGCCTCGCCCCAGATGCGATCCTTTGCCATGATACGCCCTCAGCTAAATCGCGCCTAGCGCGCCTTGTTCATGATATCCCTAAGAACCGCTTGGTCCAGCGTCACCGGGTTGGCTTTCATTGACGACGAACTGGCGGCCATTGCGGCGGCGTCGTGCCGGTGCGCTTCGGTCACACCTTGCGCATCCAGTCCGGGCAGCCCGGCTTCGCGGGACCATGCGTCCAGCGCGGCCAATGCGTTGTCCGGATGTGTGGACAAGGCCCGTGCCAGGCGATCACAGAGCCAGGCAATCCGTTGGCCGGTTTCGCCCGAGGCGTGTTCCGCGTTCGCGGCCAGCCCATGGGGCAGCAGCGCCCCGCAGATCGCCCCATGCGCCGCGCCTGACAGCCCGCCAAGCGGCCCGGCCAATCCGTGGACAACGCCGAGCCCGGCATTCGCAAGGGCCAGACCGCCGCACAGGCTTGTCCAAGCCATCGCATCGCGCGCGTCTGGATCTTCACGCTCCATCAGGGTGACAAGCGCCCGCACCCCGCTTTCAATTGCCGACAGGCACAGCGCGTCGGTCATCGGGCTCGCGCCAGTGCTCAGATAGGGTTCGATCACCTGCGTTATGGCATCGAGACCCGAGGCAAGTGTTATCGCGCGCGGACAGCCGTCGGTCAAAGATGGATCGATGATTGCCATGCGCGCCAGCATCCGCGCATCGCGCAGCGAGACTTTGCGCCGGGCTTCGGGAACCGCGATCACGGCGTTGCGGGTCACCTCTGCCCCGGTCCCGGCAGTTGTGGGGAGCGCCGCGAAGGGCAGGGGGTCTGCTTCCAGCGGCAGCCCTTGTCCCACCACTTCCAGAT
>PXBW01000216.1 GCA_003566775.1 candidate division WS1 bacterium | reverse complement strand
CCGCCGAAAGCTGATCGGTTTGATGCAGAGGTGACCTGCATCGGGTGATGGGCAACTTTAGCCTGTTGTTAAACATACTTGTCTTGTCCAATCGCTCACCCAGGCATTTGAATCACCTGCTCAAACTGGCGTTGCTTTGCCCTGGAGTCAATCCCCAGCAGCCGCACATAAGTGCTGGGGTGCGCTGCTAGAAACTGCTCGATCTGAGCCAAAACCTCAGCTTCCTGGGTTGCTGCCAGGGTGGGGCCACTCTGCCACGATCCTGCTTTAAACCGGCGCGGGTCAGCATATTCCAAGCTCACCCGGTGCCCAAGTCGGAGTTGCTGCCGCACCTGGGCACCAGCTTCTGCACCCAACCGGCCAGCCGTGGGTCTATGACCATTGCTAGAGCCACCGTTTCCCTCGGGGCGACCATGGGCCGAGGTTTGCCACCGGGTCAGGCAGGCTACATCATTCGCACAGCGATCGCCCGCCAGCAGCGCCTGGTTGATATAAACCACATGATGAGAGAAAGCGCGATCGCCAATATCCTGGCCGCCCTAGTCAGACCAAAATCTCTGTGTTAATCTTTGTAAAGAATGCTTGAAAAAGTAAAGCCCTTACACATTCGGAGATTAACGGTCATGGAAAACAGCGAAAGCAAGTTTGGGTTTGTTAACTTTGCCGAAACCTGGAACGGTCGCCTGGCTATGTTGGGCTTCGTGATCGGGGTCGCCACCGAGTATTTGACCGGCCAGGGCATTCTGACCCAAATTGGCCTGATGTAAGCTATTGAGCCAGCTCTAAGATTTCTTCAGCCGGGGTGCGGTCGCACTCCGGCTTTTTCCGTTCACTACGCCGCTACTTCCAGTGGCCACAGTTCCCAGCCCTGACTCTGGTGGCCAGTGCCAAACGCCTCAGGGTGGAAAATCTCCGCCAAAATCTCCAAAGACTCCACCAGCCGAGGGCCAGGTCGATTGAAGTACTGATTCCCATCCACCAGGTAGACTTGCTCTTGGCGTACTGCTTTAAGGATAGACCAGGCAGAATGATGGGTTAGCGTTTGGGCTTCGCGGCGGGTTACCGCCAGGTCGTAGCCGCAGGGCATAATCACAATGATCTCAGGATCAACGGCAATCAAGTCCTCCCAGCTCATCCAGGGAGAGTGCTGCCCTGGGGTACCGAACAGCGCGGTGCCACCGGCCATCTGCACCAGTTCCGGCACCCAGTTGCCCGCCGCCATTAACGGCTCAATCCATTCAATGCAAGCGACCGTAGGCTTAGGCTCACAGGCCGCCGCCTGGGTAGCGCAAGCCTGCACTCGACCTTGTAACCCAGCCACCACCGCCGCTGTTTGCTGGCCCCCCAGAGCCAGACTCACTCGCTCAATGTCGGCCCATACATCCGCCAGACAGTTCGGTTCCAGGGAAATAATCTGTGGCTGGCTGCCGGTCAGTTGCGCCGCTGCCGCTTCTACGTCTGCCAAATTGACAGCGCAGACCTCACACTGCGCCTGGGTGAGAATGTGGGTCGGGCGTAGGGCCTCTAGCACCTCCAGATTCACCCGGTAGACGCTCAGGGCCGAGGTGAGCAAATCGGTCACGCGCTGATGAATGGTAGCGCTGTCGCCCACCGGGTCAAATTTGGGGGCGGTGCAGACGGGTAGGGACTTTACTGCCGGGGGATAGTCGCACTCGTGGCTGCGCCCCACTAAACAGTCTCCCAATCCCAAGGCATCTACCATCTCGGTAGCACTGGGAATCAGCGAAACAATCCGCAACGGGTGACTGGCAGAATCAGCAATGTTCATCGGGCACCGAGGAAAGGGTCTAAGTTGTACAGGACAGCCATCTCGACTATTTGAAAGAGATAGGCAAAATGCTTATCCCACAGGACTTTTAGCGAGCCAACAACACCTAGCTTAAGACACCCTACCAGCAAGGTACAAGGGCACTCCTTAAATCAAGCGGATGATGACAGGGGCCGTAGGTGTCAGGTGCTAGGTGTCAGGTTTCAGGTAAAGCCTCATACCCGGAACCCGAAACCCAAAATCTGAAACCCGATCCCCTTGCAAATTACTCGGGCAGAATGACGTAATTTTTTTCTGAGTAGCTAATTTTTCCGTCCCGCTCTAGCTCTTGCATCAGGCGGGTGACGGTGACGCGAGAGGTGCCAATGGCATCAGCCATATCCTGATGGGTCAGCCGCAGCTGAATCAAGCGCCCCTGTTCAACCGGGCGACCAAATTTGAGAGCCAGCCAGCCCAATAGCTGCTGCAACCGCTGGGGAACCTGACCCTGGCGAAAGCGAATTAGCTCTTGCATCTGGTGCAGGTGCGATCGCATCACCTGCTGAAAGTTCCAGCATTGATCTGGGCTGAGCAGTACCGCTTGCACCTTAGTCAAGCACTCAATTTCACTGGGCTGAATGCAGATCAACGGCTGACCGGTCAAGTCGCCACTCTCCCAAAAGCCCAGGGTAATGGGGGTGCCGTCTTCTGAGAGGGTGAGCAGGCGCACCGCCCCAGATCGAATCTGCCAGAGCCGGTTGGCCTCTAGGGGAAGACTCTCTCGTCGCTTGAAGGTATGCACGAGCGGGCGGGCTAAGGGATTGGCCGGAGCGGTCAGAGTCAACATACAATCACCGAAATAGCGAACAGCAAAGGGCTAACTGATGCAAACAAAAGGGTATGGTGTGCTGTCATGGCTTAGCTCTCCTGAACTGCCTTGACTAAATCTGCGGCGCTGATGTCACCCACGGCTTTGTGGATTTTGTACTGCTGCGTCGGCTGGGTGAGGATGATGATCGCTGTTTCTACCGGCGGACAACCCGGCTCTCGGCACTGAAGCTGATTGATCGAAATAGTCGTTTCTGCATCTAACTTGAGCAGGTCAGCAAGTTGAGCCTTGAGCTGTTGT
>PXBW01000243.1 GCA_003566775.1 candidate division WS1 bacterium | reverse complement strand
TGAACTGCATAGAAAGAAAACAAAACAGTATACAAAATAGTAGAACAATCTTTGAATTTATCCTGCCGGTTTTATGTTCTAAATTCGGCTCGGATAGGATAATAACCCTGTCTGATTTTTTTCCCGTGTCTATATTCGTGACTACCACAATTGTCTTAGAGCTGGAAGGGTCAAATCTTGGCTTAGCCGTAGAAGGTGTGACAATTTTTTCTAAGTAAATTGTCATAAGGGACATTTCACAATTTTGCTCAGGGGAAGCACCCCCCTGTAAGAAGCGAAAAATTTATTTCTATGTATAAATACCGCTTTGTTTTTCAACGGAGTATTTTTGGTGGGAAGCTTAATTTTTCGAAGTGAAAGTTCAATTGATCAATGTGCACAGCACAACAGTAAACCATAAATTTCATCATGGCTTCTTCAAAAGCATTTGATGTCGTCGGTGTCGACAATTCGTCAAATGGACGAAATTGTGAACGGCATTGTTGTTGCGGCCATTTCATTGAAGTCGATGACTTCTTGTATTGTAAATGGGAAGCCAAGGAATTCGATGGAAAACTTCAACCTTGTATTGAAGTTCACTCATTGAATATTGATGGATTTGTTGGTTGTCACGTTGGGTATTTACCTCAGCGTGTTATTAAATCTTCGAAAGGAAGTGATGGGAAAAAAGATGGTGGGAAGAAATATAATGGCATGTGGTTGCAAGTTATTGAAGACTTGAGATTATCGGACAACTATATGATCCGTAATCGTTCACACCGAAATCATGGTATTGTCCATTGTCATGTTTCGTCGGAGTCTTTTTTGATGGGAAAGAATCCTTTTGAAGACTGTATCAATCTACCAGAACAAGAATGCAGCGGCAAAGAAAACAACAACAATAACAATAACAATAGTACAGTGGAAAAAAATAACAATGACAACAATGATACAAACAACCGTAACAACAACAACAACCATGCTACTACAGGTAAAGAAAACAACAACAACAACAACAATAACGAAAAAAATACTACAGGCAAAGACAACAACAATAACAACAAAGATACAGAAGGTGAAGAAAATAAGAATGATAATTTAATTTCTACTGGAAATAATTAAAACGTAGCACTTCGTAACAAGTAATAATTAAGAATTTACATTATATGTTTTCTTTAATACTTAATTTCTATTTTAATTACTACTTTTTTAATACTTAATTACTATAGTATTTTTTAATTATATTTATAAGTTTAATGATTCCATTTCAATAGCTACATAGTCAATGTCAACTTCATTTTCTAATCCAAAATCCGGTATCATTTCGTTCGATTCTGCATTATCATTTTCTGTATCGCTTTTGTTCTCAATTAATCCTATACTTAAAAAAGTTTTTTTTATTGAATCATTACTCACCTTTCCGAATGAATCTTGAATCCACTCATATATATCTGATCGATCTGGTGTAGGCAATTTGTTGTCTTTAATGATGGGATATTTCTGTAAACACCATTGGTGATGAAAATCCCAAAGACTGCTCTTAAATGGAGCATTTACTCCAACATCCACAGGCTGAAGTACACATGTATAGCCAGCAGGGATGTATTCAACATCACATCCTAATTCGTTGACTTCGTGTACAAATGCAGAACTCAGATGTACTGAAAAATGATCAACAAGTAACAATGACTGATCGGCATCTGCTACGTACGGTTTTAAAATTTTATCAATCCAAATTTTTCCAACTCTGCAATCAAACCATCCTTTTTCTTGTACGCAAGCCAACCAATTGTTTTTACTAATTTCGTTTTCAATACTACCGCCAGGTCGACCTTTGAAGACAACAAAAGGTGGTAGCTTCGTACCATCAGCAGCAACAGACAAAACAACAGTGACCCTTTTGGAGTTCGACCCAGAATCACGACAAGAAATTGTATTTTTTCCAACAACATCAACCGTTGTTGATGATTTCATTTCGTAGTACACTGCAGTTTGATCCATGTTGATAAAAAAATGTGGATCCAAACCATGCAATGTACCACCAACATCCATTCGTTGACGCAACGCTTGACAGCAATCATCCTTTACTTCTTTCAGATGACCTGACAGCTTTTGCCCAACACGTGTAACACGTCGAACTGATAGATTGTTGCGTGCAAGAAATTTGTAAACCCATGAAACAAGTGTCTTTTCCACACCGTTTTTGTAATCAGGTCGACTTTGGATTGTAAAGTTGATGATATCCTTTGTTCTCACAAGGATATCATCTGACCGTTGTTCTATAATCCAATCCTTGATTTCTTTTTCAAAGACTGGATCAGAAACAGAAGGCCCTTTACTTGTTGTTCTTGCATGTGGATTGATTCGTGCCTTCTCAATCAGACGAGGCAAATTCTTTTTCCATTTCCGAATGTCAGTGTCACGTGACATTCCCAATTTGATTGCTGTCTTACGTACATTATTCGGAATACGGTAAGCCATTCGAACTATTTGAATCTTTTGCTTAACCGTAAACGAATAATTGTTACGTCTTCTTGAACGATTGTTGATTGTTGTTAATGTCATTGTAGTAATAAGTTGCTGTCGTTGTCGTCGTTGTTGTTAATTTGTTTTTAAAACTTTTTATGGCGAAATAGGTGCAAAATGTATCGGTATTTTCTTCTACAAATATAATATGTTAAAACTGTACCATCTAATAAATTAAAAAAATAGCCTTAAGTAATTCAAGAAAAAATTCTGACATCATTTCCCGCCGGATTTAGGTTTTGGCTTAGCCGGGGAAGGTGCGACATTGCTTTTGGGGGTTCCAGCTCTAAGACAATTGCGGTAGGTCAAAAATCCACTTTTCTAAATTTCCGTCCGTTTTTTATGTTCAAAAAACAAATTATGGCGTTTTAGAGATTAGAAAACATCGGGTTTT
>PXBW01000190.1 GCA_003566775.1 candidate division WS1 bacterium | reverse complement strand
TGCAGGGTTAGGATCACCTCTGCTGCGCTCGGCGAGCGTCGAGAGCGTGGGGGCCGTAGACCGCCTTATCGAGCAGGTCTATGCAGCGGACTCGGCGGATTTCATCTTCATCGACACGGCAGGTGTCGGGGCCGAGTGGTCGGACGGGATCGCCGTTCTGGCAGACCATATCGTCACCCCGGTGATGCTCTCGACCTCCGATCTCGATGTCGGCGCGCAGACCGCCGACTGGTTTGAGAAACTGCGTGCGCGCGTCGATGATCCGGAAAGCCTGCCGCGCCATCATGTCGTGCTGAACATGGTCGATCCCAAGACCACACGCGCCGATGCAGCCCTCATCGAGGCGGCGATCGCACGGTTTTCGGTGATCGAGACCGTGATGATGCGCCGCAACGCCTACAAGGAGATGGACGAGAAAGGCCTCCTGCACGCTGTGGCGCTGCAGAAGCAGGCCGATCCCAACCCCCTCATGCGCCCCCATGTGCGCCATGTGGTCGAGGCCCTTGAGGAGGCGACCGACATTCTCAACAACATCCTGGCCGCGTGAGGAGGAAACGGTGAGAAAAAAGATCCCGACCATCACACGGCCTGATCCATCTTACGCCGCCGCGCTGCGGTCGGAGGGCGAGGAAGACCCGGAAAAGAAGGACGAGCGTATGCTGGTCGGTCGGGGCTCAGTGATAGCAAAACCGGCGCAGCCAACTATGTCGGAGCCGCAAGAGCCGATCGTGACACCCTCTTCGTCAATACCAGATGCCGTGGTCAGCACCAACACGGCGATGCGCCACGCTGAGAGATCATCAGCAAACGTCCGGCGCGTGGCCACCACGCGGAAAATCGACATCCGTGTGAATGCACTGGAGCGACAGGAAGACGCCCTGATCGACTGCGGCGTCGATCCCGCCCACGTAATCCGCGCTGCCCTGCGCCGGGCCGTCAAGAACTGGACGCTCGAGCCTGATTTCGTCGCCCCTTCTGACGAGCAGCGGACGCGGATCACCGAGTGGCGCGCGCGTACCTCGCTGGCGGTCGACGCCCCCACACTCACGCTGCTGCTTCGCGCCCATGACCCCCTTGATGTCCTGAGCAAATGGACCCTGATCCGCGGCCAGGTCGAGCCTCGCGTCTGGTCCGAGATCGATGCAATCCTGAGCGAGATCACCACCTCTTTTGCAGTGCCGCATGGAGATGCCGAACCCTAACCCATTGTTTGGGCGTGTTTCCGCCAAGCGCCCGATCACAATTTTCCTGAAAGTGACTGTTCATCTTGCGGTTGCAGAAACCAGTCATTAACAACCCCGCCAAAGGATAGAGTGGCCTCCTTGTTCCCGGTGCAGAGGTCCAGGTAGAGGAGCCGATCATGTCCAACACAACCCGCCTGACAGGCGAAGCCATAATGCGTATTCGATGCAAGAGGACCGACGCCCTGGTGGGATATCTCTACCAGTGGAACAACGGCGATCTGCAACCCGCATGGATCAACGAAGCCATGATCAACGTACGCTACGAACCCATGGCGGGAGCCGCGTGAAGCGTACGTCTTATGGTCGTGAGGTTCCCAGCTCGCGAATCGTCACGCAACAGATCCTCTGGCAGCGCACAGGATGATGTATGGAATGTGCTTCCATACATCATCGCTTGCCACGATCATGCGTGAGATAAAGGGCTTCAAAACCGATACCCTCGAATTGGATGTAGCCCGTTTATGCGCTTTGCCGCCGCTATACCACCGCAGCCGGACCCTTTCGAACGCAAAGCGTGGTGCTATCCAGTTTCTTCGCGCGCCTGCTGCTCCATGGCCTCTTCCATGCTGGTGGTGTTGATGACCAGATCAAACTGCTCGAGGATCTCGGGCGCATGGCGGCTGAGCCAGGACCGGACAGCCTCGTTGCCAACCATCTTGGTGAGGTAGCCTTTGGCCACGACAAGGTTCAGCAGCTCCGAGCCGTAGGATTTCTCGGCATCCTTGTATTTTTCCTGCACCTGGTTCATCTCGCGCTCGAGCTTCACGATCTGTTCCAGCGGATCACCCTTGGACTCCTCCGGCTTCGGCGGGGTGTAATCCGTGCGCTGTTCGGGCGGTGTGGCCTTGAGAAGCGCGTCGGCATGGGCCGCCGTGATCGTGTTCGCCGCGATCATCAGCTCGACCGCCTCAATCTGGCGTGCCGCCTTCATCTTGCGCAGATGGCGCGTCACATCCGGCGTGAATTGATGGTCATTGAGCAGCTCCACCGCGCGCGGGCAGATGCCGTGGAGCAGGTTGATCCGGCTGTTGATGGTCGAGAGATTCACATTGAACGCACGGGCCAGCCGGTCCTTGCTGACGCCCTTGTCGATCGCGCGGCGCAGCATGTAATGCTCCTGCACAGTCGAAAGCCGGTTGATCCGGTGATTGTAGGTGTAGGTTTCGAAATCCTTGGCGATCAGGCAGGGGGCCACATCCTGGCCCAGCTCCTTCAACGCCAGCACCCGCAGATTTCCGTCCAGCAGCAGGAAGCCCGGCGCGTCCGGGTCTGGCTTGATCACCGAGAGTGGCTCGATCAGCCCGATTTCGCGGATCGAGGACAGGATCTGCTTGAACTTGCGCGTGGTCATCACGCCATCGGGGACCTTTTTTGACGGCATCAGCTCCTCAATGGGGATCTGATAAGTTTCCAGATCGAAGCCGAGGGTCAGGTTCAGCGGGGCTTTGGGATATGTAAACGTACAGTCTTCTTCCGCTATCAACTGAGGAGAAGCACCAGGGTAGATCGGGGTTACAGTGCTGGTCTGGGTCATGGGGATCTCCGCAATCAGAGGGTTTCAATACGTTCGGCGAGGTATTTGGGCAGCGTATCGAGACCCTCGGCGCGCAGGAGCGTCACGAAGTTCTCGTCGGCAAACAGCGTCTTGAGGCCCTG
>PXBW01000360.1 GCA_003566775.1 candidate division WS1 bacterium | reverse complement strand
TGGCGATGGATCAGGACCGCCTCCCGGTACATACACCGTCCACGGCCGGGATACGTTCGCCATCTCGACGATCTGCCACTCTCCATGTTCGTCCAGGCGATGTGCGCCGATCCATACATATGCCAGGGGGTGATGGCCATTCACGACGAATCGAACCGTCGTGATCATTTCGCCAGTGGAGTCGAGGTAGTAGATCGGACCGAACACGGCGTGTGTAGGGCTCGCCCAGCGATCCAAATAGCCCTCCCTCCATCTCCGGCTTCTTCCGATCGTGATACGGTCACTGATCGCGCCCGGCTCGAATGACACTCGGCGAGGATTGTGCAGTGCTGTTTCCAGCTCGCCTCCGTGCTGGCTGTATGTTGGCGAGCGTGGCGACCGGTCTAGCAGGTACCCCTTGACCTCGGGGCGATACCAGTAGTCATGCCTTGCATCACTCATGCGTGCAACGCGCCAGGGGTAGCCGCTGATCCAATCCGGCAGGGCGTCATCGAGCTGCCTTGCGAATTCTACAGCGCGTTCCCGCTCAACCGGACAATCGGGTCCTGCAAGCTGCCCTCGCTTTGTAGCGCATCCGCCCACCAGGAATACGCAGAACACGGGGAAGCCATATCGCAACCAGCAGAGCCGCTTCATGGTAGGCTTTCTATCAAGGGGGCTGGTTCTCTATCAGGGTGCAAAACGCGATCGCTGGTGCGGTAGTAGAACGGATGCCGGTACATGAGCATGTCGGTGCGGCCCTGCTGCCTTCTGTGCCGGTTGATGCAGTCGACGGCCCTATGTTCCTCCGCCACCGTTGCGGATCTCCAGCGCGTCCAGTTCTCCGCCGTTATGGGGTGGACGGAATCCTCTAGATTCTTATGGGCATGAGCGATGACCTCATGCCACGTCATGATCGCGCGGGGCTGCTGGAACCGAATGGCGTCGTCGCCTTGGAAAGGCGGCGCGACGGTGTCAACGCGAGAGCGGTCCCGAAATCCATAGAGCGTCACCGTACGCTTCGGATCTATGAAGACGTTACGGGTGCCGCGGGGATTGAACGATACATCCCTTTGATAGTGCACGCTGATGACCTCGTCCCTCTCGATGGCCGCCTTGAGGTTTTCCCAGCATGGGTAGCATACGGACTCAGGATTCTCATTCTCAAAGTGCAACCGTACCATCCGAACCTGTCTTTGTGGAAAACCGGCATGCGGCCGCCGGGCTTCCTCCGCGATGACTAGTCGAGCTGCATCACCAATGACTTCCTGCAGATCCTGCATGATGGATCGAGCGATCGAACGCTCGATCCAGATCTGCATGCCAAGAAGGTCAACAAACAGAAATGGACGATTCCCGACGAAGGCATAGAGATGCCATCCTCCTCGCTCCCCAATCGGATCCCGATTAACCCACCGCCCAAGCGCCGGACTGTAGTATCTGTAGCCAGATCCGACACCTGTGCGCGCTGCGCACACATGCGGAGTTGCGCACCCCGTCTCCCGCGGCCGCGCCGCGGGCTGCGCTCTCAGGTGGTAGCCCATGACAGCGGGATAGTGGACGGGGCCGGCGGAGCGGTCAAGCTCAGAAGCGCCTCACAGGTGCATTGGCTCGGGCGGGGGACAGCGCCGACGGTTGCGCAGAGCCTCCCGTGTCCAAGCGTTCTGCAACCATGTGCGGACCGACCCCGGCCCCCCCCCAGTGCGCACCGTGCCCGGGCGTCTCCCTTCGGCGGCGTCAAGGTCCCGCCTGCTGCTCGCCGTCGTTCCGAACCCCGACACCAGTCAGTTCCGTCCCGCAGGTCCATCCGCACCAGGTGAGAGGACATCCGTACCGAAAGCAAGAGCCAGCATGGCACCGACGGCAAGCGCGCCCATGGATGAAACAGCTTTCTCGACGGGGTGGTAAACGGTCGGCCCGGTCATTCCGAACCCAACGAGCACAAGGACTACGATTTCCAATACCAAGTAGAGCCATGCGCCCCATCGCCGAAGCAGAAACAGGGCGATAGACGCCGTCATGTACGCGCAGAAGAGCACCCCAAACACGACAACTCTGACGTTGTCTGCCATGCCGCGTGCGCGGGTTGCCTGCTCGAAAACATAGGTCCGAAGAATCGGCGGCAGCTTGTCCTCCAGCACTATGGACAGTACCGCGCCGGCCAATGCCAAGCCCCAACTCAAAACGATCAAGAACCGGAGTGCACGTCGCGCTTGCATGGCCCCCTCTACAAAGGCCCGGGATAGAGTGTGACAAAACTGCGCCGCAGGACATGCCGTTGCTTCAACTCGACCCAGTGATCTTCGAGTACATCACACCGCCATGACCATTCTATCTGCAGATTCTTCACGCGGCAGACACATTCGCATCGCTCCTGCACGTATCGTCGGCGCAGGACCTGCCGCACACTGCGCCGGTATTCGTAGTAGGGTCCGCTTGATCTCCGGGGGATGTAGGCCGAACTCAGCACTTCATCCGACCAACCGCTTACAAAACGGGCGCCTGGATCGACGCTGATGCTCTCAATCCAGTACTCCACGGGGGAGGAAAACGGCCGGCATGCTCCCCGGAGCAGGGCTCCGCGCAGAGGTGTCGGCGCGGCGGCCAACACTGTCTCGTCGTCGTATTCGTCCGGCAGATCCACGCGTGGCTCTCGTGGGTAGCGAATCCTGTAGAGAATAGCCTTCACGGGATACTTCACTATGGTTCCAATGCCCGATCTTCCCCGCGGATCTACGGCCCAGATCCCGCCGTTCTCGACCCATGCGTAGAGGTGTTCCCCTCCCTCTTCCCCAATCGGATCCCTGTTCACCCACCTCCCCAACTCGGGACTGTAGTATCTGTAGCCAGATCCGACACCTGTGCGCGTCGCGCGCGCATGCCGCGTTGCGCGCCCCTCCGCCCGCGGCCCCGCCGCGGTCTCCG
>PXBW01000323.1 GCA_003566775.1 candidate division WS1 bacterium | reverse complement strand
CGGCCGAGAAACTCGCCCTGATAGCCTCCGCGCTCGACACAACCTCTGACTACCTACTGGCGGGAGACGGCGAGCAAGCAGAAGCAGCCGAGGACATTGCTTTCTATAGGAAGTACAAGAAAATGGACGCCTCAGCAAAGGAGCGCCTGCGCAAGCTTCTCGATATTCTGGACGACGACTGATGACCAACGGAAAGCGGAAAACCCCACAGAGCGAGGCGAACCGCCTTTCTACGATGCTCCGCCACGTTCTGGGCGAAGACCGCTTTCCCGTCGATGTCGAGACCCTCGCGCACGAAGTGTCACGGAACAACGCCGACCCTATTCGCAAGGTCGTTGGTGGCGATCTGCCCGGCTTCGAGGGAATGCTTCGACCTCATAGAAAGCGCCCGGAATGGCACATCGTCTATAACGACGATCCGCGCTATCGAGGACGAGTGCGCTTCACTATCGCGCACGAGTTCGGCCACTATCAGCTCCATCGCCCGGCCTTGACCGAGCACGATTACGCGAGCGGTCAGCTCCAGCGTAATTGCGACTTCCACTGTAAACCGCTGCGGTCAAATGCGTGGCAGGAGGAAGAAAGAAAGCGTGAAGAAGAGGCTGATATTTTCGCTTCGTTCCTCCTGATGCCGCTCGATGATTATCGGGCGCAGGTGGATGGGCAGGAAATAACCGTGGACCTCCTGAACCACGTCACAGATCGATACGGCGTTTCGTTGATAGCCGCCTGCCGCAAATGGATCGACTTCACGGAAAAGCGGGCAGTCATGATTATCGCACGCGACGGCTACGCGAAATGGGGACGTGCAAGCAAGGCCGCATTCAACAGCGGGATCTTCGTTCAATCAGGCATGTCAATCCCTGACGACGCGCTGGCGGCCATTGGCGCCGACGAAAAGGGCTTCGTGTCGGACACACCAGTCGCTCGGCCGGCAGGGGTCTGGACCTTCAGCCGCGGATCGGAGCCGGTACGAGAGCTGGCCATGGTATCCGAGTTCCTCGACATGTCCCTGACCATTCTGCAGTTCGACGACACCGTCGATGTCAGGGAAATCGAGGAGCAAGCACCTTGGGATTCCTACGACCAGTTCCGTTCTGGTCTTGGATCATGAGGTCGGTTTCATGAAGTCGCCAACTCTCAGCGGTTTCCGCCATCGTCGAATTTCCCGAAACCTAACAAACTGCGATCAGTGAATGACGAAAGATGAATTCAAGACATGGCTGGAAAAGGGGGGCGCCACGAAAAAGGCGAGCAACACCCGGGCCCATGCGATCAGCACCATAGAGCGAAACCTGACGGCGCTCGGCATGCCGTATCAGGACCTGAATGAGGCGTGGCGAGCTGACAAGTTTCAGAGTCTCCGCGAACGCCTGAGGTCAATGCGTGAAGATGCAAAATCAGGCGGACAAGACTACCGCCTATTGATGCCAAGCTCTGAAAATCCTCACAAGCGGCTTCCGGGATGGTCCAGCTGGCTTGTTCAGTTTGGTCGTTTCCTGGACGGGGAGCCTCCAGCCGCGGTAAAAGATGCCGATCGGATTCGCCAACACGTTTTCGAACATTACATCGAGCCAGCACGGGAAGAAAACCTCGACCACGTCGAGGTTCTCGTCCGCGACGTGAACGAGGCGCTCGGCTTGAATGAGGCATGGCCAAATATCTGCCAGGCGCTCGGCGGGCGGATGTTTCAGGAGATGGCGCAAGTCCCGGAACCGGAGCGGATAGGGGCCGATCAAAGCTCGGCAACCAGGTTCCGTTTCGACCTTAGAGGGCGACGGGTCAGCCAAGCTGCGTTGGAAAAACTTCGCGAGCGGTTTCTCGCCCTTTGTCCTGACTTTCAGAGCTTCGCCGAGCCAGGCACTGGTTGGGCAAAGGGTGAGAAAGATTACAAGCTTGTTGCAATGGATCGAGTCCGGGCCGCACTCACTGACGTTGAAGCCGACGAAGCCCTCGGCAAGAACGTATTTGAAATCCTGAAGACAGCTGCGAAGGATGGCCCGCTGGTCAGATGGCAGACCGAGGACGCCGTCGCTAAAAGAGCCCCCGACCTGCTCCCAGAGTTCTACGAGATTATTGGCCGTCTGGTCCGATCCGATGAGCCGCCGGACATCGCCTTGGCAACAGCGAATGACCGCCTGGAGTCGCTGCGCGCGCATGGAGCTACCTCGCTCACCTATGGTGAGAGAATCAACATTCTGTCCTCGGCACTGGCCATGGTGCGGCCGAACGAAATGGCCCCTCTGAAGATCACCCGGATCAATGAGGTGTGGGAGGCGCTGATCGGCGAGAAATTGTTCGCGGAAACGAAAGCAAACATGGCGAAGGACTATCAACATCTCGCCAGTGGCTTCACGGAAATACTAGAAATCATGCGCGACGATTGGCGTTGGGAGCCGCAGGACTGGCTGGATATCCAGGGCTTCCTCTGGATCGCCAACGACAAGACGGTCTCAGTTCCGACGGATCAAGAAAAGTCCGCTGTCACAAACGAGCTTCTGGAGAAGCCGATGCCGATTCCCCCCGTAAACCTCATTCTCTACGGCCCACCTGGTACAGGAAAAACATTCGCCACCGCCGCCGAGGCAGTGCAGTTGTGTGGCGAGCCGGTCCCGCAAGATCGTGCAGAGCTCATGGCAGCCTACCACAGACTCTTGGCTGCAGGTCGCATAGAATTCGTCACCTTTCACCAATCGATCTCCTACGAGGACTTCGTCGAAGGCCGGCAACCTGTGACCGGATCGGATAGGGAAGATGGGTCGGAGTCAGCTGGTTTCCGACTCGAGACGGTCCATGGCATATTCAGACGAATTGCGAAACGCGCTGAGACCAGTCGAGGCCCTTCTTCAGGAAGCGGTACCGTAAACTTGGAAGGTCGGCATGTATTCAAGATGTCGATCGGTCGG
>PXBW01000117.1 GCA_003566775.1 candidate division WS1 bacterium | reverse complement strand
CCTGGCCTGGCTGAATTGGCCTCCGACGGCACATGCAGCCACGTCGGGCTGTTCGCGGAGAATACGGACTGCCTGCCCGCTGAACTTCTCCGTTTCAATCCTTGTTGTGTTGGATCATGCACTTGGGCGGCGGAAAGTACCGTAAACCGAGTGGACGTCATCCTCGCAAGGGTTTCGTCCACGGAAATGCCCCAAAGCGGGCAAAGTCGCAGCGTCAGCAGTGTGAGTTCCTTCTCAAGGAGTTGGAGCGTATGGAAAAGAAAATCGCCGAAATGGGGTGAAACTTCACACCAACCTCTATTGAGAGGTTACGCCCGTAGTAACGCGGTCTTGAACAGCCGGACGGGCACTGACTCTTAACACGGTGTTGAGAGTCTTTCGAAACACCTAGCTTAGGGGATTGACAATGTTACACATGATCTACTGCGACAGCCGCCAAATGGCTGTGACGGAAATGGACCTCACGAGGGGTGATGTCAAGAGCGGCATGGATGGTGACTTGATCGATTTGGATAACAATTCGCTCGGCAGGATCGTGGAGTGCCTGGGGATCGTTGATGCGGGAAAGGGTAAGACTTTTCCCGAGAGCCATTATTGTGTCAAGGGCGGTTGCCGATGGGCGATCCTGGTCCGGACCGAAAAGTAGCCGAAACGCCTCATCCTTGAGGTGTCGTCGTAGTGTGGGAGACTACGGCCCTATGATGGTATCGCCCCCGTCGCGTGACGGGGGCCAACAAACCGGGGCTACGCCCCATGACATGAGGAGACGAGAGAGATGACGACGACAATCGAACAGCAACTGCAAGAGGGAATCGACCGCAGCATCAGCCATGACGAGATCGTCCATATCACCATTGACGGCGACAGCGGCGACGCCCTGGTCGCCTTGCATGCGATCTGGCAGGGCGACATTGATCACCGGATGTGTGACTATGAGGGAGTCGATGAGATGGACGTCTGGGGCTGGACGGACGAGACCAATCCCGACGATCAGGATTGGCGGCTGGCGATCCGATTCCGCGAAGCCGAATAGTCCCCGGCGTTTACTGCCCCGCCCCCGTCGCGTGACGGGGGCACAAACTCTATCCGAGGATTGGCATGGCCACCTACTACCGACTCAGCGACGACCACCGACTCCCACGCCATTGGGCGTATTGCGAAGCGTGGGAGAAAATCGACCACCCGGTCGTCGATCCAGAGACGGGCGAGTGGGATCTGCGTGTCGAGATCATGGACAATCGGGCACCCGGTGCCCAAGTCTGGGACGATCTGGAAACGGTGCTGGCCGCCGCCCGCGGTGAGCCGGGAATCGACGGCGACTACACGGACTACACCCACCTCCTGCTGATCGACGCGAAACGGACGATCGACGGCGGCGGGCAATGGAACGCGGTGGCGGAAGGCGACGTCACTCGCGTCCGGTCGGTGGAGATCGAGTCGCTGCCGCTCGACGCGTCGACTAAGGAGATCGAGCGACTGGCTAAAGATCAGCCGATCGAGTGGCACGAGTCGCTGCCGTGCCCCTGGCCCACGTATCTTGAATAGACTGAGTAGACACCCGCCCCCGTCGCGTGACGGGGGCCAACAAACCGGGGCTGCGGCCCCATTGATGAGGAGACGAGACATCCATGAAATGGAAAATCGACGGGACAACTCTGACAATCGCGGCTGAGCCTGGTGACTCATTCACCGGGAATACGGTTGCGACCGACGTCATTGACGACCCGACGCACGGGCCATTGCTGATCTGCGGGGAGGTGCGAGTGGGCCGCAAGTGGCGGCAACTCAAAGTCCGGTTGGCGGACAAACCGGATCTGGCCACAGCTGTCGAGCGGTGGCAGGAAGCCATTGAAGCGGAAAAGCGGGCGGAAGCCGAGTCGCTGGAACGCGAGCGGGAAGCGATCCGCGGCGGCGCGAAGATCGTCGCCAAGTGGCATGATGGCGAATACCTCTCGGATTGGGAGGTGTTTTGGGTCGCGGGCGAACTCTTGGCCGAGATCGGAGCCGCCAGGTACGTCCACGCCTGGGGATACGCCGTCTCGCGGGTGGTAATTGAGGCGGCCGGCCCCGAATTCACCCTCGAAGACGCCCGAGAGGCTCTGCAACCGCAGCGGGACGCCGCGGCCAAGCGGGCCAGGGAAGCCGCGGAAGCTCGCCAAGCCGCGTTCAATCAGGCAGCCCGGACGGGCGAACCGGTGTGCCTGCGAAGCTGGTGCGAGTCGCGACGCGCGATAGAAGGCGGGGAGTGGGGCGAGTATACATTCGCGTGCTCCGAGTGGGCAATGCCTGACGGCACGACAAAGGAAACTGCCGTCAACACCTACTGATCTTCCTGATCTGCCGTTTTGCCGGGCCCGAGACCCGGGCCGACATCCGCCCCCGTCGCGTGACGGGGGCACAGAATGAGAGGCCCCAACCATGCGCGGACACTGGACAACAGGCAAACGCCGACATGCGATGGATGCGGATCGCTTCATCGCGGCATTGTGCCGCGAGTTTTCCGCGCGGGAGCTGGGGCGGCTGGCGGGGGTGTCGGACCGGACGATCCGGCGATGGAGAGACGGCGTGGATCGGCCACGCCCGGCGCGACTCCACGAAATGATAGATCGGCTGTTTCCGGCGAATGGCGGGGCACTTCCGATCTATTCGCCAGAGATGGCGATCGATGGAAATACGAGGATGGGCGGTGTTGGCGAATACTCCCGCCGCGCGGCTCAAGGTGACATGGAGTATATCGGGAGCGGGACATGATGGGATTTGGCCCGTGGGAGGTCGCGGCGGTCGCGGCTGTGTTTCTCTTGCTCTTTCCCGGCCGGCTGCGGATCATCGGTCGGGACCTGGGGCGGACTGTTGGCATCCTGAGGAGGACGATTGACAATGACGAGTAGACGTAATTTTTTACAAAGCAT
>PXBW01000324.1 GCA_003566775.1 candidate division WS1 bacterium | reverse complement strand
GCGCCGGGCGATGTAGTTCTGGATGTTGCGGTCGATCGCTTCCTCGTAGGCCGCGAAACGCTCCTCGTCGCGCGGCTGCACGTTGTAGAAGACATTGCTGTCGGTGTACCACTCCGGGTCTGCGGTGAGCAGCAGCGGGCGCTGGAAGGTCTCCGCGCGCTGCGCCGCTTCGTCGCCGAAGTCGAGCATCAGTTCATGGGTCTTCGCCATCCCGCGGGTGAAGGTGTAGCTGCCGTCCCGCAGGTAGTAGAAGAGATGATGCCCCTCGTCCTCGAAGGGGAATTCGTCGTAAAGCCCGGCCTCGAAGTCCGGCGCGAGATCAACCCGCACCGCATTGTCCGCGATCTCGAAGCCCTTCGGGTACTGCTGCCAGAAGTCACGCACCGAGACGGCCATGGCGCCGTCCTGCGCCACGAGTCCGCCGATGATGCGGTCCTGCACCGGCTCGGCGCCCGCAGCCTCGAACTCATCGTGGAAGCGCTGCCAGACGCTGTCGCCGGTGCTCAGCGTCAGCGGGTCGCCGTCGCGCAGCGGGGCCTGCCACGCGGCCCCATCAGTGGGAACCACGTAGCTGATTCGGTCGATGTCCACGAAGCGATCGGCGGCGCGCGTATCCAGCGTGGTCTGCGAGACCTCGTTGGGCAGGGTGTTGATGAAAGTGTGATGCACGCGCACGAAGGGCCGGTCGCGCCACGCCTCGATGCGCTGATCGATGCAGAAGCTCTCCGAGCCGTCCTCGGCCACAAGGTCGCCTATCGTCCTGACGACCGCCCGCACCGGCCCGTACTCCTCGATCGTCACCTCGGCGTTGCTCAGAGCCGAGGAGAACTCCCCGCGGGCGGTCTCTACAAGCTCGGTGACCATCGGCCCGTTCGGTCCGACAAGCTGCCCGTGCGCGTCCACCTCGAAGCGCACTGCGCCGGTGTCGAGGATTACGCGGTCGCCCTCCTCGCGGGCGATCGTGTCCTCAGCGGCGGTCGCGAGCAGGTTGTCCACCTCGCGCCCGTACTCGATGGCGTACTGTGCGGTCTCACCCGCGGGCACGTCTGCAATGATCGTCACCAGCACCCACTTGATCGAGCCGTCGGGCCAGGTGCCCAGCGGCCGGAACTGCGCGAGGACCTCGTCGCCGTCCAGCATCAGGCGCATGTCATCGACGCTCTGCAGGTGCCCCTCGGGGAAGGGTATCCCGCTGCTCACCGGCCACGCCTCGGCGTCCACGTCATGCCAGTTGCGCAGTGCCAGCGGAACCTGGTGGACGCCCTCGATGGTCGGCGGCGGTGTGATGCCCTCCGCGCTGAAGGCGATGTCCGGACCGTGGTACTCGCTGCCGTCCGGCGCGATCCCGACACCGCGTCCGTGGTAGGTCACGCCCGGCTCAAGGCCGCTCAGGTGCGCCCGGTGCACGAGCATGTTGTTATCCTGCTCGAAGACCTCACCGTAGTCGGTGGTGGTACCGTACTCGAAGCGCGTGTCGGAGGGCCAGGTGGTGGTCCACGAGATCCACGCCTCGCCCTCGGTGTTAACCGGGGCGATCCAGTTGGTGTGCTCAACCAGATACTCGACCTCGCGTACCTCGGGTGTCTCGGGCATCAGCACGACCTTCGCGATGCCGTGCTTGCCGCTGGGTCCGACGGCTTCGAAGGTGATGCGGTCACCCGCCTGCAGATCGCGCGCCTCATCGAGCCAGAACAGCCAGGTGCGGCGATTGCGCTGGTTGGCGGCGGCGAGGCCGGCGAACTCGTCGTTGACATGGATAACGATGCGCTGATCGCTGCCGTCGTCGTACATCAGGAGGCCGACGTGGTAGTTGCCGGGCCTCTCGATGGTGTGCGTGGCGGTTGCGCCCATGTTGCGCCTGACAAGGTGCGCGTAGCGGCGCGAGGTCTGAATGTCCACCTCGTAGCCATCAAGCTCAAGCTCATCGTGGCGGATCACGACGTTGCGATCATCCACCAGCACGGGGCGGACGATATCCGGGCCGAAGGTTGCGGTCACATGCGTGTTCTCGGTCAGGTCGGCGGGTCGCAGTATCTTCTCACGGTCGGTCAGGGGGATCCCCTCCACCATGAAGTTCCCGGTGCTCTGGGACATGCGGGGGCGGTCTTCGTCAGGCGCGACCGTTGAGTGCACCAGCACCGACATCCTGAAGCGGACACCATCTTCGTCTCGCCCGAGGTCAACGTCCGCGCTGGTGTACAGCACATTATCGACGACCGCGATGCGCACCGCGGGGGGCGTCGGGGATACAGTGCCGTCGGGCAGATAGTAAGTGACGCGCTCCTGCCCGCCCGCGGTCGTGAGCATGTATTCGGTCCCTCTGCCCTCGCGGCCGGTGGTCTCATCAGCATCGGCGTCCACGTAGATGTGGTGCACCATCTCATCAATGGGCGGCTCCGCGGCAAATACCGTGCGCCACAGGTAGCGGTCCTCGGCAACGTGGCCGAAGTCAATCCGCAGTATGTCCATGCCGGGGTTGTAGCCCTCATCCCGGCGCTCCTCGGGGACGCGCTCCCCCTCGAATACCACGTGCAGTTCCTCGGGGTAGTTGGGATCGGTGCCGAGTATCTCCTCGACATCGTCAGGTATGCCGTCGCCATCGGTGTCAACGGCGAGGCACGGCGCGGCGGAAAGCATCACGATCGCGGCGATGGCCGCGAGGATTGCTGAACGCATGGGTGCAGCCTCCTTATGACCGAAGATCATCGATCACTCCTACGCGAGTAGCCATTCTCGTCTAACACCCGCAATACCTTCAATCCGCCTCGACCCCCCGGGACGCGGGTGTAGAGGGCATATCACAGCCTTGTGCTCACACGCCTTCCGGCTCAGTGTGATCCTCTTGACCTCCCGTTCGTCACCCCGCGGCCCATGACCCGCAGAGGGGGACATATCGCTACTTTGCCCAACCAGGACATTATCACTTTGCTCCTGCACTGAGTCATAATTCGCTTGACATAGTTAGTGCCATGTGTTATCTAATACGAACGATGAGCGATAACGCATCGGAGGCACAATGATCGGCAATATGACCCGCGAACAGGGAACTATCGAGAGTCGCGTGCGGAAGATAATGCGCGACCTGCGCGCAAGGGGGCATCGGATAACTCCACAGCGTGTTGCCATAATCCGGGAGTTCATCCCTTGCGGGAATCATCCATCAGCCGAGATGATTCACGACAGCCTGAGTGACGATTTTCCCATGATGGCTCTATCCACCGTGTACAGCACCCTGCGCCTGCTCTCGGAGATGGGGGAGGCGGTCGAGGTATCGCCCGCCACCCAGGAGGCGCGCTTCGACCCCGACGTCGGCGATCACTGCCATCTCACCTGCCTCGCCTGCAGCCGGATTGAGGACCTGCCGCTGGAGCCATGCGAGCAAAGGACCGCGACGGTTGACGCGGCAGAGGCTACAGGCTTCAAACCGATGCGAGTGGTCCATCAGATATTCGGCTACTGTGAGGACTGTCGGGAGAGAGAGGTATCCCAGCCCGCCCGGGAGGATGGCAGATCGACCTGAGTTCTCTGTCATCGCCATGCGCCACGGTGGTGTTTTCGAAGGTCGGAGATGCAACAGGCACAGCATGAACAGGCAATAACTCACACTTCGAGTGGGATATGACCATCAGCCGTCAGATGAGCGTTACATCAAAAGAGGAGGAGACACAATGGAAGAGCGCACCATGCCGCTGATCGGTGATCCGGCGCCGGCGTTCACGGCGCAGACCACACACGGGGAGATGAACTTCCCGGACGACTACGAGGGCAAATGGGTGATCCTGTTCTCACACCCGGCGGACTTCACGCCGGTATGCACCACGGAGTTCATGACCTTCGCCTCGATGGCCGAGGACTTCAAGGACCGCAACTGCGAGTTGATCGGCCTTTCAATCGACTCGAACTACAGTCACATCGCCTGGGTCCGCACGATTGAGGAGAAGATCGAGTATAAAGACATGAAGGGCGTGAAGATCACCTTCCCGATCATCGCGGACCTGAAGATGGACGTGGCGAACAAGTTCGGGATGCTCCAGCCGGGAGCGAGCGACACCCACGCGGTGCGAGCCACCTTCATCATCGACCCTGAGGGCATCGTGCGATGCATCCTCTACTACCCGCTGAGCAATGGGCGTAATATGAACGAGGTTATGCGCGCGCTCGTGGCGATGCAGACCTCCGATGAGCACGGCATAGCCACGCCCGCGAACTGGGAACCCGGCGACGAGGTCATCGTGCCGCCGCCGCCCACCGACAGCGATGCTGCGGAGCGGGTCGCGGGCGCGGGAGACGACTACCGCTGCCTCGACTGGTTCCTGTGTCTGAAGAAGCTGGACCTGTAGGCCGCACGAATCCACGGAGCGACAGATCTGCGGCCCCCGTTGAAATGCGGGGGCCGCCTGGGTGTAGTGCGCAGGGCGTGTTCGACAGTCAGGAACACAGTTGGCTTCGGAATGGGGTGCGTTCCCCGTTTTCGCCGAGCGCTCCCGAGTGGGAATGATCCGCACGAAGCGCCATATCAACGATCCCATCAGGCAGGCACAATGAGCGGTCTGCCAGCCTGCTGCGGGAGTTGAGACCCATTGGCCGCTGCGTCATAACGCACTTGAATTCTGGCAAGGGTATGAAGGCCCAGAGATGGGGGCATGCCAGAAGATGCGAGCATTTACTCATGTGGCGTCCCCGCAGCGTCGGCCTCGGTGCCGGTGTCTCGACGTGGATAGTTCTGGCCGCCTCCCGCGCAGAATGCGTCACGCGAAACCCGTGCCGGCCGCAATCATCGGTACAGGGACCCGAGGGCCCCGGCAGGAAGGTGATCATCTGGCAGAGAAGAGGTGGTCTGAACGTCATGCCGACGAGGGATTCACCGGCGAAGCAACCACGCGACACGCTGAGCGAGGAGCAGATTGACTTGCCACATTCATGGGACGACCTGTTCAAGGACACGCGCTTTCACCTGGAGGAAGTGGAAGAGGTGGTGAATGAGATTGCAGGCAGGTGGCGAGAGCGTGGCTTCAGTAATGTGCATGACCTGGGCTGTGGCGCGGGGCGCCACTCGGCCTTCCTGCAATTGGAGGGCTTCGAGGTGACGGGGAGTGACATATCGCCGCACGGGCTGACTGCCTGCCGAGAGCGTCTCTCGGAAGCTGATCTGCGACCCGACCTGGTGCTCGCGGATATGTGTGCACTGCCCTTCGATGATGGTGTGTTCGATGCGACGATCTCGATCAATGTGCTCAACCACGGTTCGCGCGAGTTGCTGCAACTTGCTGTTGATGAGATTCGGCGGACGCTGAGACCCGGCGGCGAGGCGCTTATCAAAGTCCTGAACTCGTGGGACTGGCGCTTTGGAAGTGGTGTAGAGACCGAACCCAACACCTTTGTGCTGGCTGAGGGACCCGAGCAGGGCATCATGCATCACTTCTTCGACGAGGACGATCTGCGCACCTGGCTGGGCGACTTTGAGTTGGTGGATCTGACACGAGAGCGGATCCCCCAGAATACCAGCACAGCGCCGGGCGACAGGCCGGTGAATCGCGATTGCTGGGAGGTGCTTGTGCGCAGGCCGCAGGCGCGAGCATAACTCACGGTGTGGGGTAGGGCATTGGTGTTACTCCGGTCGCTATTCCGCGCAGAAGACCTCGGCGTTGGCGAGCCACATCAGATCGAGCCTGCCGGAATGACCACCCATCGGCATCTGTACCACGCGCACACCCATGGCGGCAACGGGCTCGAAGCGGTGCTCGCTTGTTGACTTCTCGCGCTGGTTGCGCACCTCTGTGACCGTGGTCCAAACGTCGTTGTGGCGCACCTGTACATCGTAGTTACGTGAGGTGCGCCAGGTCTCCCACCAGGCCCAGTCGAGTTGCACGCCCGTTACCTCGCGCGACTCGGGGAAATCCCAACGGATCCAGTGCTCGCCCTCGCTTCTCTCAGAAAGCCAGGTTACGCCCGATGTGGTCGGATCGCCCTCGGACATTGCAGCGCCGTCGGCAACCACCTGCCAGTCTTGCCACCTGGCCTCTGAGGTTATGCTGCTCACGATCAGCTTCGTCCCGTCCTCGAGGGCCATCGATGGCGCCAGTGCCCATGAGACTGAGCGCACGGTCTCCTCATCATCGATTGCGTAGTTGTCGACGACAAGCTCGATCCGGCCCTGGGTCACCTCGTCGAGTGCGGGTATCTCCCCGGGGCGTACGGTGAGTGTCCCCGCGCGAGGGCCTTCGGGTGAGAAGCTGACGCCCGGATCGCGCGGCTTGAAGTAGCCGATCGGCGTGCGAGCGCGCAGGGAGCCGCGATCGATGGGGTTCGCATCGTCGCGAACCTGCAGGGTAATGCTCTCCGGCATCTGCGCGATCCAGCCGAGTGAGACTGAGGATCGATCGGACACATCGCGCCCGTCGATGAGGAACTGTTCTACCGCGGGCGGCCCGACGTCCTCAAGCGAGAGCCATCGAGGTGGATCAAACACGATCTGCGTCGAGCCCCCGGCCATCTGCTCAGAATGGACGAGGATCTTCACCGCTCCGTCGCGAGTGAGTGACTCGAGTTCATGCCACGTCCCGTCGGCTGAGCGCGCGAGGATTCTGTCCGGAACGGTGGCCGCCGGTAAGGTCAGTGTGAGAGGAGCGGTGCCCCGCACGGTCCACTGATCGATCCCGATCGATCGCTGCGCCGCAAGTGGCCCGGTGAGCATCAGCAGCAGGGCGATTGGGGTGAGGGTTCCTCGCATCGATTTCCTCCCTGTTGTGCGAATGAGATCAGGCAGTGTCTTCGCGGAAGGTGCGCCATGTCCCTCCCTGCACCGCCCGCATAAGAGGACGCTGTCAGATTTGCCGGGTGTCGGGGCAAACCACTCGCAGGCTGCGTGCACAGATATGTGACGCATTATGCTCCTTGTGCATGTTGCAATGTTTTCCAACATAGTGTAGGATTGCGCTGACTAAGACCATTAGTAGCGCGTACGACCTGCCCGCGAAGCGGGCCTTTGCAAACGTTCAACCGGAACTCAACAACCTAATCTCCGCCACCGCACCTGATTTGTCCGGCGGCGATCACAGAGCGCGTCCCGCCGCAATCGCAGCACAAAACGCATATTGGGAGGCACCAGATTGCATACCCTGCGGCAGTGGAGTTCTGCGCTTCCACCGTATGTCCGGCAATCGTCACAGGCCGGACCTGCGGGGAGGTGTTGTCACGCGTACTTAGTCTTCCCACTACTTGTGACACTCCTGGTCACCAGCGGAGTATCATCGTTTGCGCAGCAATCTCCCCCTGACCCTGGTCCCGAGATGTACGCAGTCCCGCACCTCTTCTCACTTGCAACCGCCACGACCGCCCGACAGTTCGGAATGGGTGGGGTCGCCACTACAGTTGAAGACATCGGGTTCGCGAATCCTGCATTCGCCGGCACACTCTCTCAATCCCAGGCGGGGCTGAGACACTCGTCTACACAGTTCGGTGAGGGCTTGAAACTCCGCGGAACTCATGCATGGTACTCCCTGCCTCTCGGTATGGAGGAGGGCATGCAACTTGTCGGACTGCGGCTCGACAGTAATCGAGGAGGTCTGACTGCACCCGGCCTCGAGATTGAGACGGAGGAGTCCGACGTGGCGGTACACTACGGCCGCCGCCTGGCCGATCGGTGGATGTTGGGAGTGGGTGTCGCCCCGATACTTGAGACCACAACCCGACTTTTCGATCCGGCCGGGAATGAGGTCGCGTCGTGGGACAGCAAGGCGGACTGGGGCCTGCGCGTCGGTGTGCTGCACCGACATGACCACGACGGCTATGCGGGTTTGGTGTTCGACTACTATCGGGAAAGCGTATGCTTCCGACCACCCCTGCCCGGTGCATCTACAGAGAGTTTACGCTTCAACTCGACCACATTCGGGATCGGTGCCTCGGGGCGGGTCGGTGAGGGCCTGCTTGGTGCGATAGAGTGGATGCAGTTGCGGTCGGCTTCGGGGGATCACCGGACAGATGCCGAAGGACTGCATCTCGGACTGGAGTACGAATTTGAGCGGGGCCTGCACATGCGTGCGGGTTCGCGAGCGGGAGCAATGACGCTGGGTGCAGGTTACAGCCGTGACGACTGGGTAGTCAACTACGCGTTCATCGACGGCTGGAACGACAACGAAGTGGGAGAACTGCTTGGTGGCTCGGATACCCATCAGCTTGAAGTCGGGCGATACTGGTAGCATCAGCGGTGCCCTGGCGCCTACCGCTGTAGGAGAGTAAGATGAGCCTGCGAATGATGCATCCAGCTCGGCGGGTGGTGATCACCGGTCTCGGTGTGGTCTCCTCAACCGGTATGGGCAGAAGCGAATTCTGGAAGGCCGTGGTTGAGGGCCGGTCCGGCGTGCGGCACATTACCGGTTTTCCATGTGAAGACCTCTACTCCCGAGTGGCCGGAGAGATTACCGACTTCGATCCCTCCGCCTACATGAACTCGCGTGATGCCCGACGCTCCGGCAAGTTCGTGCATTACTCGGTGGCGGCGGCGCGCATGGCGCTGGAAGATTCACAGATCGATCTCGGCTCCGTTGATCCTTTCCGGGCTGGTGTGGTCTTTGGCAACAGCAGCGCGGGAAACGGTAACGTGACGGATGAGATATATGAGCGCTTCCTGGAGAAGGGAATGAAGGGCTTCGGCTCCACGGACTGCGTGCAGCTTGCGGCTCACGCGGGAACCGCGCATGTGTTCATTGAGATGGGACTGCGCGGACCCAATGCGACGGTGGGATCAGGCTGCTGCTCAGGACTGGAGGCGATCCACCAGGGCACCGAGATTCTCCGCAGCGGTCAGGCCGATGTGATGGTCGTTGGAGCCAGTGAGGCATGTGTGAGTCGTTTCGGGCTGTCACTACTCTGTCGAGTTGGAGTTGTAAGCGGCCACAACGAGGAACCCGGGAAAGCCTCGCGCCCCTATGACGCAACGCGCGATGGACTGGTACTAAGCGAAGGCGCCGGCGCTGTGGTGCTCGAGACCGCACGACACGCTGTCAAGCGCGGTGCTCCGATATACGCCGAAGTTCGCGGGTACGGTACCGCAACGGAGGCTCAGCATCTCGTGGTGCCGGATCCAAGCGGCATCGAACTGGCCCACGCATTTCGACAGGCGCTTCAGGAGGCACGTCTGGCTTCCGCCGACATCGATTACGTATGCGCGCACGGGATAGCGAACATGGACTACGACCGGGCCGACACACGCGCGTTGAAGATGGTGCTCGGCGATCGGGCGCATCACATCCCAATCAGCTCGATCAAGAGCACCACAGGGCAACCGTTCGCCGCCGGCGGAGCCTGGCAGGCGATCGCCTCTTGCATGTCCATCCGGGAGCACCTGGTTCCGCCTACAATCAACTACTCCGTGCCCGACCCGGATTGTGATCTTGACTATGTTCCGAACACCGCTCGTCGGGCACGGGTTGACACCGTGATGCTGAACTCGCACAGCTTTGGGGGAACTCACGCCGCACTCATACTGCGACGGTTCGAAGACACGGCCTGATGAATGGGCTCCCAGGGTCCTGACTGATCCGTAATCTCGTTCGCACTGCGAGGGTACTATGGAGGCCGTCGCTTGAATATCAATCTGATCTCACTGGCGTTCGCGGCCGCCGCCTCCATCGCGCTGGCACTAAGCGTGTACCAGCGCACCTCTGATCGTGTCTGGAACCGGCTCTTCGCAGTCCACGGGACTGTAATCGGCGTCTGGGCGCTGGCAAACTTCCTCATCATGAGTTCGAGCACCGCTACAGAGGCGGGCTTCTATCTGCGCCTGTCGCATCCGCTGGCGGCGCTCGTTGCCTGCACGATGATCGATTTCGCATGGGTCTTCCCCGAACGCATTGAGCCTGCTCCAATCACACGACGTCTGATGCTCTATGCGGCCGGGGTATCATTCGGCGCACTCGGTTTCGCCCCGGACCTCTATGATTCGATCAGTTTGAGCGATGGCCTGGTCAACGTGCAGTACGGCTGGCCTCTCGTACCATTCGGCGCTTTCATTGTACTCTCGATGACCTATGCAGATGTGGTCATATTGCTCAAGGCATTCCGACTTGACGGTGTGCAGCGCCAGCAGGCAATCTGGGTGCTGGTCGGCTTCGCAGGAACACATCTCGTCGGTATGTTCACGATCATCATAATTCCCCTTGTATGGGGTACAACCGCCTACAGCGGTTGGGGGGCAGCAGGAGCGCTCTGCCAGCTTGTCGGCATGGGTTATGCGATCGTGAAGCATCAGCTACTGCCGGTGGGACTCGCGCTGCGGCGCGTCGGCGCCGCACTGGCTTCAGCCATCATCGTTCTGCTTATCGGCGCGATCATGCTCTATCTCTTTGTGCCGATGTCCACTGTTGTCGAGCATTCATCAGCCCCTCCGTACATTGGCATAGGGCTTGTGCTCGGTCTCCTGCTCGTGATCATCTACGATAGAGGCACGCACCTGATGTCCAGGTTGCTATCATCATCGGCCGGCGATTCGGAATCTGTACAGGCGGAGACGGCATCGCACATTCTTCGCACTCTCGACGCCGAGCAGTTGCTCGATTATCTTGCGGGAGCGCTCGACGACGCACTTGAGCCGCAGAGAGTCGTGATCTATACCGGGGAATCCGGCGATGAGGCATTGAGACCTCGCGCGTGGCGGCGCTCGTCCCATGGTGAGCGCAGCAATGGGGAGAGATGGGAGCCGGAGCCGATTTCCGCTCGTGATCCGCTGGTGGTTCACGCGGCCCGCGAGGCCAGCCTGCTGAGTCGGGATCGGGTATTCCGCTTTACGGCACTCCCGGAGGCACGCCGAGTTGCGGCGGCGATGGATGATCTGGGGGTAGAGATAGTCGCCCCCATGATCTGGGAGGAGCAGTTGATCGGCCTCGTCACGCTGGGCTACAAACGCTCCGGCGAGATGTACAAAGACACGGACGTGCCCTTCGTCGCGGAGATGGCCCTGCAGGCTTCGCTGGCGTTGCGCAACGCGGACCTGTATGCACAGACGGCAACGCTCAAGGAATTCAATGAGCGCATATTGCGCCAGATGGATAATGCGGTGATCGTGACCGACGACCAGGAGAGAATCGTTGTGTTTAACGAGGCGGCTGAGCGCCTCCTCGGGATGGACATAGATGAAGCGATCGGATCGTCGATTGAGATTATTCCACCAGGCATCGCGGAATGTGTGCGCGCCAGTTTGCGGACCGGTGAGGTGCTGTCCGGCAGACACATTGAACTCGAGCGGGACGGACGGGGTATTCCGGTTGCCTGCAGCGCGTCTCCGCTGGAGGGTGAGGGGGAGTGGGCGAGGGGTGCGGTGGCGGTGATCAGCGATCTGACGCTGATCCGCGAACTCGACAGGGAGCGCCAGGAGGCGGAGCGTCTTGCTCTGATCCGCGTAATCTCCGCAGGAATGGCCCACGAGATCCGCAATCCGCTGGTGGCGATCCGCACCTTTGCCGAACTGGCTCCCAGCCGTCTCGACGATCCCGAGTTCCGGTCAAACTTCCTCACGGTCGCTCAGGCTGAGATCAAGCGTATCGACAGCCTGGTCGGAGATCTGCTTACGCTGTCGAAGCCCGCGGATGCGGTGGTGGAGCCGATCGACGTGGAGCGCATATGCCGCGAGGTTGTGCGCGCTACCTCGGGCATGGCGGAGGCCCGCGGAATCGAGATGTTGCTGGAGCTTGAGGAGATCGATGGTTGTCCTTCTGGAGACGAAACGCGGTTGCATCAGGCGCTTCTGAATATCATCACCAACGCGATCGATGCCGAGCCGCCGAACGGTCGGGTGGCATTGACGGTCAGCCAGGAGAGCAGGCAGGAGAGTCGGGATAGGGTGATGATCCATGTGCGCAATCCGGGGAGCTTTATACCGGAGGAGCAGATCGAGGAGATATTCCGGCCATTTGTGAGCAAGAAGGCGCACGGGACCGGACTCGGACTGGCCATCTGCCAGACGATAATCGAGGAGCACAACGGAGATGTTCGCGTTGAGTCAACTCCAGAAGATGGCACGCAGTTCACCGTGGAGCTTCCGCTGTCTGCATCGAGGGCTGTCACGAGAGCCGGTGATCAGTAGATGATAGTGGCAATTCTGGCCGATCTCAGTCGGGAACGAGCGCGTCAGATGCACGATGCGCTCCATGATAGTGCGACTATCCTCGAAGCATCCGATGTCGAGGCGGCTGTGGAGTTACTTGAGGCGGTCCCGGTCGAGTTGATAGTGCTGGAGATGCAGCGGATTACTGACGAGCGGCTCATGACCCTGGAGCGTCTGACCGAGCAGGCGACGCATGCGGTGACGGTGTGCATCGCTCCCGAGGAGGTAGTTGAGCGCGCGCGCCAGGAGGGTCTGAGTGGACCGGAGGTGTGGCTTCGTGCCGGAAGCAGCATTGATGACCGCAGGCAACTCCTCGGTCAGGCGATGGAGACCGCGCGTCTGCGCGCGGAGAGCGATCGTTCCAGCGAGGACAGATCGTCCGAAGCGGAGGTAGTTCACGGCGCAGAGAGGCATGTCGGAGATATGGATGCCTTCAACCGCCTGATGGGAGGCATTACGGGTGGCTTCGACCTCGATCGATTGCTCGAAGCATTCGTGGATGCCGTGAGTCAGTTCTGTCGGTGTGCCCGGTACTGTCTCCTGTGGGAGGCGGATGACGGCGCTTTGCGCACGCGCTGCCACAGGGGGGTCCGTGCCGAGGTGCTCGCGGGTGGAAGGCTCCGCTCGCATGACGCGCTGCCCACCTGGTACCGCCGCAACCGCAGGGTCCTGGTGTTGTCGGAGTTGTCTGACTGGGAAGACCGGCGTCAGGCCGCAATGCTGCAACGTGAGATGGATCTGTTTGGCGGCCAACTGGCGATTCCCATTATGGTGCGCGGGCGCCTGGCGGGGATTCTTGTCCTCGGCGAGAAGGTGCTGGGGGAAGGCTACTCCAGTGACGAAATCGAGACGCTTTTCAGTGTCACGAATCATGTGGCGCTGGCCGCCGAGAGCATCGAACTGCACGGGGAACTATCGCGCTCGAAGGCCTACACAGACAGCATCGTGGAGAGCATGGGAGCGGGTTTGATCACGCTTGACACTAACGAACGCATTGCGGTGTGCAACCCCTACGCTGCAGAGGTGCTTGGCCTCGAGCGCGATGAGGTGAAGGGCGCCGATCTTCGTGCGCTGCCATCGCCACTCGGCGACCTGTTATACTCGGCGCTGAATGTGCCCGACGAGGACACGGTCAGTCACGAGGTCTCGATACGCGGTGGGCGCACCTCGCTGCGGGTGAGTACCTCGACGGTCCGCGATCCTGAAGGCAGAACGCTCGGCAGTGTCCTGATGCTTGATGACGTGACCACCGAGCGCGAGCTTGCGGCGGAGCGTAGCAGGAGCGAGAAGCTCGATGTCATCACGAAGATCGTGGGACGAATCGCACACGAGGTCAAGAATCCATTGACGGCGGTAAAGACCTACGCCGAGTTGATGGGCGGCAGTCGCGGTGGCGAGCGCCTCGAGCAGTTCTGGTCGGAGACGGTGCTGCCTGAGATAGATCGGCTCGACGACATGCTGAAGAACCTGCTGCGAATGGTCGAGCAACCGGAGAGCAAGCCACGGCCCGCATCTGTGGAGGATCTCCTTTACCAGGCCGTCGATGCTGTGCCGTTGGACAACGCGATCAGGCAGCAGACCTTCGACCTGCATACTCCTGATGATCTGCCGCCGGCACTGGTGGATCCGGCGGCCACGCGGGATGCCTTGAGCTATCTACTGGAGTACCTCGCAGGTCATGAACCACATCCAGTTCTCGTGGAGGTGGGGCCCGAGGTAGATGATCCAACAGGCATCTGCATCAAGATGACCCGGATGACCAACGCGAACGGCGAGCTTGATCCGGAGTCGATCCTTGACCCGATTCATGTCATGCAGGATCCGGACTGCCCGCTCGGTCCGGTCATAAGCCGCAGAATCATCGCCAATCAACGGGGTCGGCTCAGTGTCTCATGCATAAACAGTCGCCTCAGCGTGGTGGTATCGCTCCCGCTGTGTAAAGCTTCTAACGCCACAGACCAGGAGGTAGCCCAACATGGGTGGCAGGATTCTGGTAGTTGATGATGAGACAGGTCCGCGCGAGTCACTGCGCATGATCCTCAATCACGACCACGATGTGCGCACAGCTTCTCGTGGAAGCGAAGCACTTGCGATGATCCGCGCGGACCCGCCTGATCTCGTATTCCTCGACATCCGAATGGCAGGGATGGAAGGGACAGAGGTGCTGCGACGGATCAAGGAGATAGCCCCTAAGTGCGAGGTGGCGATGATTACCGCTTACGCGGCAGTCCAGAGTGCGCAGTGCGCTATCAGACTCGGCGCTCTCGACTACATCACTAAGCCGTTCGGTGTGGCTGAGATAGAGGAAGTCGTCGAACGTGCGCTCGCCAGACGCCGACGTGAGAAGGAGGAGCAAGTGCTTCTCAAACAGCTCGAGAAGACCATCACGCATCTCTCAGAGCAGATCGACGACGCCACACCCCGAGAGTCGGTATCTCACGAAGCACTGTCTCGAGATCTTGCATCCGCGCACAACTCCATCGAGGATCAGTTGAATGAGATGCTGCGCCTGAGTTCGATCGGAGAGATGGCGGCCGAGGTCGCGCACGACATGAACAACTTCCTCTCAACGATCCTCTTCCGCATAGAGGTCATGCTGCTGGATCTGGAGCAGTCAGGAGAGGTTGACCCACAGACCCTCGCCGACGGTCTGCAACAGATGGCACTTGCCGCGCGCGACGGGGGAGAGGCGCTCGATCGCATCTCGGCTCTAACAGCCAGCAGCCCCTACGAGCCAACCGAGCAGGTAGATCTGAACCAGATACTGAGGGAGTCAGTTGAACTCAGCGAGGGACGCATTGAGAAGTCCGATGACCATGCACTCGTGTTCGATCTCGATGAACTACCGCAGATAGAAGGAAGCGCCACAGGATTGCGCACCACCTTCACGAATCTCATCATCAACGCCTATCATGCGCTTGCGGAGGCGGATCGCCCCGGCACCATCACAATCCTAACGCGCGCTGAGGACGATCGAGTGGTGGCACAGATCACAGACGAGGGCGTCGGGATGAGTAAAGAGATCATCTCACACCTCGCCGATCCTTTCTTCACAACCAAGGATGAGGACGGAACGGGCCTGGGACTCACCGTCGGGCACAAGGTGGTCGATCAGCATAACGGTTCGATCTGCTTCGATTCCACACTCGGAGTCGGAACCACCGTTACCGTGAAACTGCCCGTCTGCCAGCCACATTTCGCAGAAGAAGCCATGCCCTCTGTGCTGGTGGTTGATGATAATGCAAGCATGCGTCGGGTCACCCGAGAGGTTCTCGCCTCTGACGGTTATAGAGTGCGGGTCACCTCATCGGGTGAGGAGGCGATACGCAGGTTCGAGGAGATGGCGCGCGACGCCGGGCAGATTACCCCACGGGTGGTTGTCACCGACCTGGTGATGCCCGGATTATCCGGTGTCGAGCTTGCCCGACGGGTCAGGAAGATCGCGCCGGATACCATTATCATCATTCTCAGCGCTTTCACCGACGAAGCCGATGCCGAGGAACTGGAGATAGCCGACATGACGATACGAAAGCCCTGCGATCTAAGGGAACTCAGCAGACGAATCGGACAGTTACTTGATGATGACCGTCTCTCGTAGAATCACGCTGAGAGGATGCTGCGGTTAGCGGTTGCGACCATCTGGCCCATCGCTTCTGCGTCACCGATCGTGCACCATAGTCGCGAGAGATCGCGGAACTGTCGCGGCTCCATCCCGGCGTAATCCGCAATCAATACGTTGTCATCAGGTACCGACGTGAGTATCCCCGACTGCTCCAGCGCCCGGGTGAATTCGACTGTCAACCGGGTGTACTCACGGAAGGTCATGCCGTTGACACGGTAGGGGACTTCCTCCCACATTGAAGGGGGGAAGAGCAGTTTGATCTTGTAATCAAGGCCCACTTCGGTCATCTCAGCAGGATCGAACTCGATGCGAAAACTCTCCGGCTCGTTCCACCACGGTGTTCCCGGAATCAGCCCAGGGAACTGCACCGGTACAGAATCCGGGCGCACCTCGCGCAGAAACCGGAGGCTCTGCGCCAGCGTCTCCTCGGTGTCAAAGGGCATCGGCACTATCATGCTTGCCACCACGAAGATCCCGGCCTGCTGCGCCTGGTCTATCGTGCTCTTGACCCTGTCGAGGCTCAGGCGTTTCCGGGCGGCTTGTTTCAGCACTTCCTCACAGCCCGACTCTATGCCGAAGAATATGGAGCGCAGTCCGGCCTGTGCCATCTGCTCAAAGTGATCCGGGCGCGCGCTTGCCAGATGCCCGAAACTGGTGAAGCGCACGTTCAAACCACGTGCGAGAATCTCCTCGGCAACATCGGCCATGAGATCGCCGGGAGTGGATGAACCTGAGAAACGGAAAGCCGTGATGCCGTGCCGATCGATGATGCTCTGCATTCGATCGACCAGTACTGCGGCGCTCACCGTACGCAGGCGCCGACCGCTCTCCACCGGGTGCGCACAGAAACCGCATTGATGTGGACAGCCGCGGCTGTCGTCGATTACGATGATCTTGACCTTCTCGTCACCGGCCATCGCCGGATAGACCTCGCTGTCGTATATCGGATCGGCAAGGTCGTTGAGAGTAAGACCCTCCGCCCGTGGGACGCGGCGGGGCTTTGTCCCATCGAGGTACGTTATGCCGGGGATACTCTGCAGATCGATTCTTCCCGTTGCATGGCGGGCCAGCAGCTTGATTACGCGCTCCCCTTCGCCGTCAACGAGGCAGGTGAATGCCTTCGTGCGCCCGTAGATTTCTCCACCCCACCATGAGGCCTGAGGGCCCCCCGCGTAGATCGGCAGAGAGGGGAACTCCTCTCGAATGTGTTCGGCGATCAATGTGCTGCCGGTGAAGCCCTCACCGTTCCAGAGCTTCATCCCTACGAAATCGGGGCGGAGATTGCGCACTTCCTCCGCAATCTCCAGCGCTATCTCTCGCATCTGTGTCTCACGGTGCTGCTCGAGCATGGCATCAAGCCGCCGGAGCTGTGCCTGCATCTCCTCATCAGGCCCGCCCCCACCGGAAAGGAGACGCTCCGCCTGAGGTTTGAGCCTCTCGGTCAACTCCGCCGGGTAAAGCCTGCGCATGGTCGAGACAGTACCGTAGTCGATAATACGCGACTCAACTCCAGCCTCGGCGAGCGATCCCGCGAGATTCGCAAGGCCGTTGTCAGGAAGGAGGCTGCTTGGCGTGTAAGGGTATCCTGCGAAGCTAATCAGCAGAGCGCCAGGCATCGAGCATCACTCAGCTTTCTCCTCGTTTTGGTGCGAGGGTCAGAATTCACGATGGTGCCTCTTTCGGGGCTGTGCCTGCGAAGGCCCGCTCGGTACGCCTGACGATAAAGCGCCGGCATGCATAGCTCCGATGGCTATTCCAGCAGTTTGTCGCTCAGCCCGGCGGCCTCCAGTCTCGCCTTCGCGGTCTTCTTCTGCATCGCCTTGAACTCGGCGCTACGCGGCTGCACCAGCGAGAGCTGCTTCTTCTCAAGCGCGCGATACACGTCTGGCAGGTCGAAGTATCGGAGCACTTCCGGGACCATTGCGGAGAGTGGCCATGTCTGCATCTCGTTCTCGGCAATCTCGCTGAACGCGATGGGCGCATGCCGCAGGGTCACTCGCACCACACGGTCGTCCAGCAACGCGGCGAATGCTGCGGGGATCGATCCCCAGCCACGCCCGACGAGGTGCACTTCGTCATATCCATAGTCCGCCATGAAGTCGAGCGTACGCAGTATGTCGTGCACTCGCCAACCGGTGTAGGATTCATTGAGCATAAGCCCGTAGCTGGCATAGAAGTAGTCGCTGCCGTAGAGCCCCTCGAAGGAGCGATGCGTGCAGGTGTTCGGGATGCTTTCCCCTATCCCGCGGTAGTCGCAGGTGAAGAATGCGTCTCTCCCGCGGCCGAGTTCCTTGCACAGGGCATCTTCTCGCAGGTCATCGTCCGACGAGTGATGCGGCATCCACAGGGTTGCGGCACCTTCCCCGGGTCGCGGGCGAGATGCCCATGCGTCCTCTTCCAGTCGGTACACGACAGCCTGTGCATTCCACTCCTCATCTGTCTCAAGCAGATATACCGCCCCCGGCTTCGGCCAATCGCGATCCGACAGCGGTCGCAGGATCCGGAAGTGTGGCGGATCCTCGGGGCGCCGCGGCAGGTTGAGCAGCTTCGTCACGGCCTTGATCAGATCGTCGCCTGCAACTCTGCCGCGCTTTTCGGCAAGCTCCCGCGAACTTTCGCGAATGAAGTCACAGACCGTCGCAGGATCAAGCTCATCGACCTGGCCACTTTCCGTGCAGTAAAGGGTCTCATCGTCCTCGATCGTCAGTTCCGGCTCACCGCTGCTCTTCAGACCGGAGTAGCGGCCGAAGAATTCGTACATGGCCTCCCGATTCTCCCGGGGGTAGCCGTGAGCGCGCGGGCCTATGAACAGTTGCAGGTCATCTTCCGCTCCGAACAGGCCCCAGAAATGTTTCAGCCGCTCATAGGTGTCCTCGAGACCGCGCGCGTCGAAGTAGTCCTTTTCCTGCCCCAGCAGTATTAGCGGCCTGGGAGCGTGAAGCATCAGCAGATCGCCCATCTCCATGCCGTAATCGAGCGCATGGGGCGGTTGCTGCTCGGCGTCGGCGGGAAGCTCGTTCTCGGTGTTGCAACGCCATGTGGTGATGTAGCAGCTTGGCGCGGCCATCGAGAACGGCGTCTCGCCGAACCACGCTCCGGTGGCCGCTAGCAGCATCGTGGTCATCGTGCCGCCGCCGGAGTTGCCGGTGAGGCCTATCTGGTTGGGATCGACCTCCGGGCGTTCGCGCAGGTACTCCAGTGCCTGCACACCATCCCACGCACGCCACGAGCCGAAGAACTCGCCGAGCAGGACCTGCTGACGCCCCAGCCAGTTGTGCTCGCGGGTGCACGGACCGATTACGGAGCCTCCCTCGCCGTCGGGGTACTGCATCCGTTCACCCTGACTGAGCGGATCGAAGATGAAGACAACGTAGCCGTGCCTGGCCAGACCCTGCGAGAACGATTGATACGCCTCCGAGGCCTTGCCGTTGACGGAGTGGCCGCATACGCCCAGCACTGCAGGTGCGGGGCCTTCCACACCGTGAGGCAGGTAGAGATTACCGGTGACCGGAAGGTTGGGCCGGCTTTCGAAGATCACCTTCTCGATGGAGTAGTCGTCCCGTTCAATACTGCCTGTAATGCGAGATTTCAGAGGGGTCTTCGCGGGCTTGCGTCCGAACGTCTTGCGCAGCCCCTTGCGCAGATGGTCCTGATAGTCGAGCGCGGCTTTCTTCGAGCGCATATCGAGGATCGTCTCACGGTTGGCATCACTGATCGCACGCACTCTGCGCACCATGAACTCCTGCATCATCCGGCCGAAACGATTGAGTTTGTCCACTACAGCGACCTCCGATGTCGGACAGTCATAGCACCGTTCGAGGCGCTCTTCCGCGCGTCGCGACGAAGGACCTCCTCATCTGCGTGGAAATGGACGATGGCGGAGCGAGATGCGCAGCGAGGCGGGCCAAAGGTGCGAGGAAGACAGAGTGGCTGCAAACGGGTGTAGTTCAGCAGACCGCGCAGGATTATCGGTCGCGCCCGGCGAAATCCAATAGGCATTCCCGAGGCCCGTCGGGAAGCGTTCTATCTTATGGGGTGGTTGCCAATGGATGATCCCGATATTGCAGCACTGTTCGTCAGCTTTGCGGTGTCATTGCTGCTCGGGGCCTTCATCGGCCTCGAGCGCGAGCGGCGCGAGAGACGTCCGCTCGGCATCCGCAGCTTCATTCTGATCTCTGGTGTCGGCACCACAACGGCGCTCGTTGCGGAGCAGACCGGTATGGTCTGGCTGATGCCCGCGGCAATGCTGGTGCTGGGGGCCCTGCTGGTTATAGGTCATATCGGTTATCTCGAACAGGGGCGCCGTGGTCTCACGACCGAACTGGCCGCGCTGATGACCTTCGGCCTGGGGATCATGGTCTACATCGATCTCATGGAGTTGGCCATCGCTCTGGGCGTGGTTACGGCGGCGTTGCTGCACTTCAAGCCACAGCTTCATGCGCTTGCCGACAGGGCCGGGGAGAAAGACATCTACGCGATGGTGCAGTTCGGCCTGGTCGCCTTCGTGGTGCTTCCGGTGCTGCCGAATCAGACCTATGGCCCGTTCGACGTGATAAACCCTTACAACATCTGGCTGATGGTAGTGCTGGTCTCTGCGATCAACCTCATTGGATACGGATCGTACAAGCTGATCGGCAGAAGACAGGCGGGAACGGTCTCCGGGCTGGTCGGCGGACTCATCTCGAGCACTGCCACTACCTTCAGCTTCTCTCGCCGGGCGCGTGAGAGCCAGGCATTCGTCTACCCGGCGGTGCTGGCGATTGTCGTCGCGTCCGCGATGACCGTGCCGCGCATGGCGGTTGAGATCACCATTGTCAACCCGGAGTTCCTCGCCGACGCCGGTCTTTCGCTGCTGATAGTGTTTTTCGCTTCGCTGATTCCCTTTGTGATCTACTGGATCAGCATAGACCGCGAGATCGAGGGCGATGTACCTGACGTGAAGAATCCGGTGCAACTCGACAGCGCACTGATCTTCGGCCTGTTCTACGGCTTCGCCATCTTCTTCCTGACTGCAGCCCAGTACTACTACGGTGAGGCGGGGATGTATGCTATCAGCGCGATCTCCGGCCTCGGCGGGGTGGATGCCATCACGCTGAGCACAGCGCGGCTGGTGGCGGAAGAACGTCTCGCCGCGGCGGAGGGCGTCAACGTGGTCATCATCGCCTATCTGTCGAATCTACTGGGTAAGGCCGCACTCGCGACCTTCATCGGCACCTGGCAGCTTGCCAGAGCGATCGCGATCGCCTTCAGCTTCTCATTCATTGCCGGCATGATCGTGCTCTTTGCTCTCTGAAGCCGCACTCCCCTCTGTGCGCAGTCAGGATCCGGTCGCAACGGGGCGCATACCCCGGGGGACTACCCGGCAGTAAGTCACGGGAGACAGCCCTATGTGGTGCGGTCCACGAGCTTCTGCACGCTGATTAGTGGGAGGCCGTGGACGCGCGCGAACTGCGTCACCTCTTCACCGCGAGCCATACGGCCCTCCTCGTTCATCAGTTCAGCGATCGCCACGACAGGTCTCAGCCCCGCGAGTCGTGCCAGCGTGATTGCGCCCTCAGTATGCCCGCGTCGGTCGAGCAGGCAGCCGGGCATACACTGCAATGGGAAGACATGCCCGGGTCGTGAGAAATCCTCCGGGCGCGACTCAGGATCCGCGAGTTTGCGCAGTGTAATCGCCCGGTCGAATGCGGATGCGCCGGTGGTTGTTCCTTCAACCGCATCGACAGGCTCGGTGAAGCGCGGGGCGTTGTCAACCGCATACCGCTGTGGCAGCAGAGGTATGTCGAGCCGCTTAAGTATCTCAGGGGCGACTGCAACGGTGATAAGGCCGCGCGCATGCATCGCAAGCCAGTTGACGCTCTCGCCGGTCGCCTGCTCGCCCGCAAGAAGCACATCGGCCTCGTTCTCACGCTCGGGATGGTCCTCAAGCACAACGAAGCCGCCCGAGCGAAGGGCCTCGATTGCCTCATCTATCCTCGACATACTTGAATCAATGCTCCAGTTCATTCGACCGCGTCCGCAGGAACCGATCTCGCGGACCGTCATATGGGTCAGGTCGACCGCGTCGTCAGGTAGCTTCTCGTTCGGTGTCAGAGGCTGCGCAGGTCCGCCTCCATGCTCTCAAGATCGACGACCGCGTAGTTGCCGTTCTTGAGCGCGCCGGGATTGACGACTGTCGTTCGTGCGATGGTCTCCCGGCCCTGTGCATCGTGGGCGTGCCCTGCGACCGCCAGCGTGGGGCCGTAGGCATCGAGAATCTCGTTTACGACCTCACTGCCCTTGTGCCCTCCGTTGTCGATGTCCACGACATCGCCGACGGGTGGGGTATGCAACACGACTACTGTTGGATCATCGACGAGGTCGAGCACTCGAAACTGATGGAGCGCCTCCCAGCGCGGAAACTGCAGTACCAGAGATACCTCGCGCTGCTCTGCGGTGATTTCGCCGCCGAGACCGCAGATCGCAATGCCGTGGTGTCGGGTTGGAGAGCGGTGCACTACTTCCAGCGGAGACCGCGCGCCCGTCTCCGTCAGCGCGCATCTCAGGTAGCGTCCTTCTGGGGCGTCCATGTTGCCCGGGACGCCGTAGATCGGGAAAGGCGCCGCCTGCAGGCTTTCACGGAACTCCGAGTAGAATGCGATATCCTCGTCGCGCTCCTCGAGAATCTCGGGCTTGCGGCTGTCCGGTTCACGCCCATTCGCTCGGGCGTCAAGGAACTCGTCGCCCCGCGCATATCCTCGCACCACATCACCGCAGAAGAGGCCGAGGTCGCACTTCAGATCCGGCGCGAGATCGATCAACTCGCGAACAAGGTCCATCTCGCCATGTACATCGCTGAATACGAGAGCTTTCACTGCTACTCGCCCCCCGGAACCTCGGGATGATCTTCCATGATCGGCGGGTCCTTCGCCCTTCTGCGAACTGCCAGGTTCACTCCAAACAGCGTAACACCGATTCCGATCACCTGCAACCAGGTCGGGACCTCCTGCAACAGCAGGTAAGCCAGGACGGTGGCTACCACAGGAACGCAGTACTGAAAGAGGACGGTACGTGAAGAGCCGATTACCTGCACACCCTTGTACCAGACGAAGAACGCATAGACACCGGCCAGCAGCGAAAAGTGAAGCAGGCAGCCCCAGGTTATCAGCGACATGTTGGCCCAGTCCACCTGCAGGGCCGCGGGCGCTCCGAGCGGGATCAGAACGACGGCGCCGAGGGTGTGGATCCACGCAGTCACCTTCAACGGGCTGTAATGCCGCAGCAGGGGCTTGGAGAAGACAGCGTAGCTTGCCCAGAGGATACCCGCCAGGACCATGATGGCAATGCCGAAGTGATGGTGTTCAGGCACTGTGCGTGCGCCCAGTCCGCCGAAAACCACGGCCGCGATGCCGATGAAGCCGATCGCGGTCCCGACCGTCTGACGCCGGGTGAGGCGCTCCCATCCCAGTACATGGTTGATAAGCGCCGCCCAGATCGGCGCGGTTGAGATGAGAAGCGCACCCTCCGCCGCCAGAGTATAGAATACGCCGGCGGTGAAGGTCCCCTGATAGATGACGACCACTACGAATGCAAAGCCAAGCAGGTAGCGCCAGTGCTCGCGGCGGATGGTCAGATCCCGCTCGACTATCCAGAGGGTAAGCATGAGCGCGACTACCATCAGCGCGTAACGCGCCGAAAGCAATCCGTACACGCCCGCGAGCGGTCCGGCGACACCGAAATCCTCTTTGAGCACCTTCAGCGATATGAAGTTGAAGCCCCACGTCAGGGGCACGGTTGCCAGCAATACCCAGGTCCAGATCGTTGGAGCGCGCTGTTCCGGTTCTACAGAGGCCTGCCCATTCTGCCGGCTCAAATCATGTTCGGAGCATGTTTCGGACATTGTGGCGTGCCGCTCCCGTCGGCCTTGCTTTGCTGAAGTGCGATTATACGCGTCATTTCGGAAGGGTGTCAACGCGCCACCGCACATCCCCACCGCCACCGGTGTATTACGCTGCGGGTTTAGGATACACCTGTCTGCCGCGTCTGTGTCGACTTCTCTCACACGACCTGGCCGAGTATGGTCGCCGCCGGAGCGTCCGCCGTGAGTTTGCCCCCGCGTGTCGCACAGTACACCCTCGCGTCGACTGCCCCGGAGGCGTTGAACCACAGCCGCGCGCCCATCGTCCCCACATCTGGAGCAAATGTATGCCGTCTCACATCGACGAGAGCCCCGCTGCAGTCAGCAGGCGAGATGCGTGAAGGATGCTCAGCATCTTTCTGGGCTCGACGCTTTGTGTTATACTTCTGACGGTTTCACACCCACGCGTCAATGAGGTAGAGACGTGACTGCAACGCTGCGTCGCATCGACATCCAACTGATGACGGTGGTGCTGCTGCTGTGCGCCATCGGTGTGATAGCGGTGCATAGCTGCACGCGCAACGGCGCCGGTCCGACATCGATGGCGAGGTTGCAGACAATCTACGTGATCGTCGGCCTGCTGATGCTGGGGGCGACCGCGCTGATCGATCCCGGCCGTCTGCGCAGTCTTGCATGGCCCATCTACCTCGGCGTCATGCTGCTGCTCGTCATCGTGTTGATGGCAGGACAGATCCGCGGCACCACGAGGTGGCTGTCGCTCGGCCCGGTGAACCTGCAGCCCGCGGAGCTGGCGAAGATCGCCGTGATCGCGATGATCGGCGCCTTTGTCGCGCGTGCGGACCAGGATGAGTACGACTTCGGCTTCCTGCTTCGAGCGCTCGCGTACGTAGCGGCTCCCTCGGCACTCATTTTGCTACAGCCGGACCTCGGGATCCCGATCGTCATGTTCTTCATCTGGCTGGCGATGATGTTCGTGCTCGGTGCGAAGCCCCTTCATCTCGGCGCCTTCGTACTGGCCGCAGTGTTGCTGTTTGCCGCCGCCTGGGGCGTGGGATTCATCCGCCCCCACCAGCGTGATCGCCTCACCTCATTCATGGACCCCGAAAGGGATCCGCGGGGAGCGTCCTATCATCTTCGACAGTCACTCATCGCTGTGGGTGGCGGACACCTGTGGGGCCAGGGGCTCTTCCACGGCAAGCAGAGTCAGGCCGATTTCATCCCCGATCAGCACACCGACTTCATCTTCACGGTGATCGCTGAGGAACTCGGCTTCGTGGGAGCAGCAAGCGTGCTGGTGCTCTACGCGCTCCTGCTCTACCGAGCGTTGATGATCACCGCGAGGGCGCCGGGCGTTTTCGAACGGGTGGTGGGCGCCGGAATTGTCGCGATGTTTCTGATCCAGATATACACCAACATAGGCATGACCGTCGGCCTCGCACCGGTTAAGGGCATGGCGCTACCCTTCCTCAGCTACGGGGGAAGCAGCCTGGTGGCGAACATGATCGCGGTTGGCATGCTGCAGAGCATACATATTCGGCGCGAGCAGATCGTATTCTGATGTACAGGATGGAGCGCAGCTAAGATGGCGAAGATCGACACGGACGAGTGGGAAGCACGTGCCTGGGAGGGCGTACTGGTTGAGGTGCCACCTGAGTGGGATATCGCGGCCATCAGCGGTGAACGTAAGCGTGGATACATGCGCATCGACGATCAGGACAACATGCCGCGGGTCGAGGTCAAGTGGCAGGAATCGAAGGGCTTCGTGAACGTCGATGAGGTGATCGAAAAGTACCTCAAGGATCTGCAGAAGAAGCGGCCCCCGGACGCCGACCCCGTCGAAGTCGACCACGACTGCACAGTAGTGAGTAAGCGACAGATGCGCAAGCGGGATCTCAACTGCTTTGCCTGGCATGAGGAGATATCCGGCTACGGGGCGGCGTGGTACTGCGAGGATTGCGAGCGCGCAATGGTCATTCAGGTTATGGTAAAGCCCGAAGAGGATGGACAGGACCTCGCCGCAGAGGTCATCGGTAACATGGAAGATCATCCTGTGGATGGCTGGGTAACGTGGTCAACCTACGGGCTGAAGTTCCAGACCCCTGAGCGCTTCGACCTCTCGCAACAGAAGCTCATGGCCGGTCTCATCGAGTTGACCTTCGAAGACAGCGGCGAACAGATTGTGGCCGCACGCTGGGGGATGGCCAATATCGCGCTGGGAGGTGGCTCCCTGGAGGGCTGGGCCGAACGGGAGATCAAGCAGTTTCACAAGGGCGTTCGACTCGAATTCGAGCAGACGCAGTTCCGCGGCCACCCCGCGGTGCACGTAACGGGGACGTTCGTGAATCCGCTCAGGTACTTCCAGTCATTCGTGATGCACGTGCTGCGCCGGCCTTACGCGGAGGTGGTGAATGGATGGGCGTGGCACAGTGAAGAAGAGAACCGCATCTACTACGTGGGCACATTGCTCGATGAGAAGAACACAGATATCGCGGAGGAGATCGCGAGGCGGGTGGACTGTCCGGAGGGCGAAGTAGGCGAGGAAGATGAGCACGAGGGGAAGCCGATACGATGAAGGCACGGCGCGGTTGGGCAATCGTTGTCGCGCTGACGCTCGCGGTGGTCTGTGGGGCGGATCAGCAGGCGCGTGAGCGCGCTACCGAACTGGTACGTGAGAGCCAGCGCCTCGTGGATGCCGGCGAGAACGAGGAGGCACTCGGTCTCCTGCTGGAAGCGCTGGAGATTGATCCGGATTCCCCCCGCATTCACAGCCATCTCGGCTATCTCTATGAGCTGGACGGGCGCACCTTGCAGGCGCTTAAGAGCTACGGGCGATTGCTCGAGTTGCGACCCGATGACGAGTACGGGCGCGAGCGTGTCAGGCACCTGTACCTCGCCGGAGAGTTCCCGCGAAGGCTGCGTCTCGATCTGCTGCAGTTCAGTCCGGTGTCATTCGTGGTGGACACCTGTCGCATCGCAACGGAGGCTTCCCCGGGCGAGCTGACTCGTCGCATCGCACACACCACCGGTGTCGTCTTCCCGGATGGGATGAAGGAGACCGGAGAGCCGATCACGGTGACGATCCCTTCGGCGGGAGGCCAGGGGGTGACCGGGGAGGCTCGGTTCAATCGCACTGCCTACGGCTTCGTGGCGGTTCCCGAGGGCGAGGAACTGCGGATGACCGTCAGGACACACTACCCCTCGCCGCTGCTTTCAGAGGAAGGCAACGACTACGCCGATCTCGCTGAGAGCATCACGCACCTGATGCTGAGGATGTACTGCTACAGTCGCGGATCGTACGGCTTCCCGTCGGCGACAGAGGAGCAGATACCGCGACTGCTGCTGTGTGAGAGCGGGCCTACCGGAGCCGAGCATTACGACAATGACATCTTCTTCTACGACGTGGGACGCGGGCGCAGGCCGGAGGAGTGGTTGCGTCAGATCGCTCACGAATGGGGGCACCACGCTCTTCCCCGCATGGCAAGCTTCTCCGCCCCCGAACCCGACGCCGCGGGTGTTCTCGGCGAGTTGCTCTTCCTGCAGCATCTCGCCAATGAGGCCGCGATGGTCGCCGGCGATAAGTGGCCGTCCGAGCGTGCACAGGCCGCGATCGACGGCCTCTGGGGCGATGGCGAGGTTGCGCTGTGCGAGCAGATAGAGAGTCTGCGCGAACGAACCATAGATCTCTGGCTGCGAGAGGGCCCCAATTCGGAGTTGGCCGCGGGCCTCGACGAGGAAGCATTTTACTACCTTGTGGGAGCTATGGGATGGATCGATGCGGCCCATGGCCCCCGGATGCTGCGCTCGACGCTGCTCAACGCTCCCGGTGAGTCGCCTGCCGACTTCTACTATGGCTACCGGCAGGCTGTCCGGGAGGCCGCCGCCGACGGCGAGATAGTGCTCAATGCCGGGGCGATAGATCTCTGGCGAAGCGAACTCGCCGAACCGCCCCGCGAGGGCGCACTACGCCGCGAGGATGTCATTCTGACACCGGGCGACAGGGCAGACTACCCAGTGTACCTGCTCGATGGTCCGGCAACGGTGCGCGTCACACCGGGCCTGCGCCAGGTGAAGCTGAACCTCTATGTGGACGATGTCGGACCCCTGCCTGTGGAGGGCGGTGCTTCGGTCTCGCTCGGACAGCGCGATCAGGGCTGGCACACACTTACGTTGGTGAATCCGGACGACGGTGAAGCCGTCGAACTCGACCGGCTGATACTGACCACGGGGGAGGCGGAGCAGCCCGCGCCGGGGCTGTGATCGGGAGCGCCGATTGCGGGCTCTACTCCTCTTCATTGAGGAGATCCCGACCGCGGATCGCGCTGATGAGAGCCTCGTAAGGGCCTCCCTTGGTCACGAACGCCTCAGCGCCTGCGTCAATCATCTGGCGCGCCACGTCACGTTCCTCATGCATCGACAGCCCGATGACACGGATCCCGGGATTCTCCGCTACAATGCGCCGGGTGGCTTCGATGCCCGTCATTCCCGGCATACTCACATCCATCACGATCGCGTCGGGCTGCAACTCGCGCGCCAGCCTCACTGCTGTGGCTCCGTCGCATGCGTCGCCGACGACCTCGATATCGGGATAATCGTCGAGCAGCTCCGCCAGCCCCCCGCGCACAACGTCATGGTCATCGACTATCATGGTGCGCACTCGGCCATCGACGTCGCGTTCTGCAGCGGCCTGCGCGGGTATGTCACTCTCCTGCTCCGGTTCTACATGGGCTTGCGCGTCCCGGTGGATTACCGGAACTTGGAGCGTGAAGACCGCTCCCTCTCCAGGACTGCTGTCAATCTCCAACGTGCCCCCGAGGACCTCAAGGCGTCTGCGTATATTCGGTAGCCCCGCCCCTGCTTCCGCGGGCTGTTCCGAGGCGGCAACATCCGAGGCGTCGAAGCCGACGCCGTCGTCTTCGACCCGGATACAGAGGTGCTCTTCCTGACGCGTCAGATGGACATCTGCCTCTTCGACATCGGCGTGTTTGACCACGTTGAACAGCAACTCGCGCATGGCCTGCAGGAGGAAGCCCGCCAGTTCCTCGCTGCCCGGCTCCACATTCTCGCCTATAGTTGCGCTCACCTTGAGCCGATGCTTATCGTGCATCTGCTCGGCCAGCCACCTGGTGGCCGGGGCTAAACCGTGGCTGAGAACGGGCGGGCTGAGTTCGGTTGCAAGTGAGCGCGATTCCTGTATTGCCTCCTCCAGCATATCTATCAACTCGCCGAGCGCGTTGCGCGACCCGGCATTATACATCTGACCGCTGAGCATTTGCGCCCGCATCTGAGCGGCTGTGAGCATCTGCTGAAGATTATCGTGCAGCAGGTGCGATAACCGCGTGCGTTCGCGCTGTTCGGCCTCGAGCAGATCGTTCGCCAGTGACTGTATCAGATTCGCCCGGTTCTCCGCCATCCGGGTCCTCTCAGCAACCTCCGATTCCAGATTCTGATTGAGCGCCCGCAACTGCCTGGCAGTCGCCACTCGCTCGGTGATATCGTTGATGGTGATTATCCCGAGTATCAGATTGCCCTCATCATCATATATCGGCGCTCCGCCGACGTCATATATCATCTCTTCATCCGAGTCTGAGGGGATGGCTCGAATCGTCGTACCGGAGAAGCGATCGCCTCGCAGCACTCTCTGAGTCGGGAGTTCGTCCGCGGAGATCGGTTCACCGCAGCAGTCGACTAAACTGTACATTTCGGCTATCTGCTCGATTGTCTGCGGGATCGGCTGTCCTCTTTCCGCGAGATACGCGCGGGCGGCCCTGTTCACCATCAGGATAGTTCCCCCCGGGTCGAATATGAGCAACCCCTGGTCTATGTTGCTCAGAACAGCCTGCAGTTGCGACAGATTGCGCTCCCTCTGTCGCGCAAGTCTCTCAACGTCTTTCCGCGCGCGGACGACGTCACTGACGTCGTAAGTGAGCACCAGCACAGTTTCTGCAGGACCGTCGGATTCGGCGAGAGGAACATACTCGATATTCAGGTAACTCGAGGTAGCTGTGCCCCGGCCCGGCACCTCATACTCCCTGATACTCGTTGCTCTGCCATACTGAAGCGTGGTTTGCAGCATGTGCAGAGCAGTCTCAAGCATCTCCTCAGGTAGCACATCCTCCAACAGAGCGCCCGCAACCGGTTTCTTGTCAAGACCTGGAAAGGCGGCGTAGGCGGGGTTCACCATGTGGTATCGACGATCCTCGCCGATTACCGCGATCCCGACCGAAGCGTTCTCGACCAGCGCCTCGAGCAACTCACGCTGGGTCTCGCGCCTTCGCTCGACGCGTTTCTGCTGCGTGATGTCACGCCAGTAGATGGAGAGGCCTTCTGTCGCGGGGTAGATACTCACTGACAACCAGCGGTCGTCGAGTTTCACTGTCTTATGGCGTGGTTCGTTAAGGTCGCTCACCGTACGCGCGAGATCCTGCACTGAACATTCAGCCAGGGCGGCGAAGCTCTTCCAGAGATCGCGCCCGACGACTTCGTCCGCGCTGCTGCCCGCGAGAGCAGCGGCATGCTCATTGATGTAAGTGATCTTCCACTCGTTATCCACAGCGAGGAATGCGTCGCGGATGCTTTCGAGGACATCGCTGAGTTGCTGGGTCTTCGCCCGCAGCGCCTCCTCCATCTGCCGCAGGCGGACATAGGCGATCTCATCTTCCCCGACTACGGCATCCACCTCGTGCTGCCTGAGTGCCTCGATTGCGCTCTCCGCGTCCGCGAGGCGCCTTTGCAGTTCCTCGTAAGATAGCCTGTCATCATCGGTCATCAACGGTCTCCTCCAACCCCAGGGCCGCCAGTACTTTCTGAGTATTGCTGAGATTACCGAATATCGTTACCTTCGATTCCGTCCGGTTGACAAGCAATGCGGGGGTGACGTAGATCCCGGCGTCGATAGCCTCCTGGAAGTCGACCAGCACATCGGTTATCTCGATCTCGCACTCTCCGGGGACATGATCCGCGCACAGGCGCTCCAGGTTTTCCCTGGCGCGCCGAGAATTCGGCTCATCACCTGCCACGAAAAGGTGCATATGGTACACAGGGCGCGATTCTTCAGGTTCGGCCGGGGCCATTCCCCCGGTAGCAGCACCCGGTCCTGTCATCAGTCCCCCGCCCCTTTCACGCTTCGGGATCGCTCTGGCTACCGTTGCTGAAGTCGAAACCGTCATCCGTAATCTGGAAGCGTTCACGTTTACTGGAGTGTTGCATCCCCCGCGACTTGAGCACCAGCAGGGTTCGATGGAAGACGTCCTCGTCCTGCTGATAGGCAAGCACAATCACGGTGTCGATCAGTGAAGAGAGCCCCATGGTAGCGACGTTCCGGGGCCGATCGCTCTGTCTGCTCTGGTTGGTCAATAGGCAGGTGATGCCTTCCCGACGGCAGTGACAGGTCAGACGCATAAGAAAATCGAACTCGGCTTCTGCAGTGCTCATGCGAGAGGCGGCTGAGATCGCGTCAATGACGACGAGTGTGGCGCCATGCTCCTCAATCAGGTCGAGGATGCGTATCAGGTGCTCCTCGATGCCCATCGCCTCGGGCATGGCGGCATCGATGAGCAGCAGGCCCCTCTCAAGCGCCGGCTGGAGGTCGATGCCGGGGCTGCGCATCCGCTCCACCATCGACGTGGGGGCCTCCTCGAACTGCAGATAGAGCACACGCTCACCACGGTCGCAGGCCGCCCGCGCGATGTGGCAGGCAAGCGAGGTCTTGCCGGTGCCGCTCGCGCCGGAGATCAGCGCGATCGACGATTCGACGAGGCCCCCTCCGAGCATTCGGTCGATATGTTCATGACCGGTGGAGAGCAAACGATCGGAGGACTGATGTGCAAGCGCTAGCCCTGAGACAGGCACGATCCTTATCCCCTCGGCTGTGATCGCGAACGGGTGCTCATTGCGCTGGAAACTCGAGCCGCGGTATTTCAGGACACGGATTCGCCTGGTGCTTATCTGCCCGTCCACCCGCTGATCGAGTTCTATGACGCAATCGACCATGTAATCGAGAAAATCGTAGTTGTTAGCGGCAGAGGCCCCATTGTATACCTTCACGGTAATCATCGAGGTGAGTTCGCTGTCAAGCAGCCAGCGGTGCAGTATCTCGAGTTGCTCACGTTCGACGGCCGGGTCCTGCAGGATGCGGAGGAGGCCGTCGATGGCGTCGATAGCCACGTAGCGCGCGCCCAGCGCCTTCGTCTGCCCGCCGAGGATGGCAAGCAGGCCACCTATGTCGAAATCACCGGCGCGAACTACCGCGGGATCTACTCGCCCGTCGAGAATCGCGAGCTTTCCATCTTCTTCGAGCGGCTGGAGGTCCCAGCCCATGGAGAGGGCGTTGCGCCGTATGGCCTCGGCCGATTCCTCGAAGGAGAGGAAGAGGGCAGGTTCCCCGGCCAGGGCGGCACGATAGGCAATCTCCAGGGCCAGCATCGTCTTGCCCGAGCCGGGACCGCCGCTGATGAGGGTAGTTTGAGATGCGGGAAGCCCCCCATGCAGCACGGCGTCGAGACCGCGGACGCGAGTGGGTGACTTTCGGATCGAGGTTGCGCTCGATCCCTCCTGTTCAGGGCCGGCGCTGACCGCTTGCTTCGGCATCTGTAGCTTCTCCTTCGGGCCCTTCGCCCGCTGGTCTCTCCCACAATCTTTCTTAACCAAACACTGTTTCAACGTGCCGGATGGCCTCACCTCCCGATATTACCAATTATTTCAAGATCGGGCCAAATCCGTCTGCATGGGCTGATGCCGTGCTCGATACGTCGAGAAGCTCGGAAGGGACCTCACGAGGAGCCGGATGCCCGCCGGGGGAGGAACTTCCGGGATGCCCGTGGAACCTGACGCCAATCCGGGACCACTCAGTCATGACCACAGACTACGCTCGTGCTACGAAGGGGTATCAACTGATGAGACTGCTTGCGGCCGTCCTCGCAGGTGCGATCACTCTGAGTTGTGCACACGCCGGGGACTACTACCTGGCGCCTGATGGCGATGATGCGGCCGCGGGGACGCGCGAGGCGCCATGGGGAACGCTGGCACATGCCAACGAGCAACTCGAACCGGGCGACACGGTGGTATTGCTTGACGGGGAGTATCAGGGAAGCATCAGCCCCGCGCGCTCGGGCGAGGAGGGCGCGCCGATCACCTACCGGGCCGAGAACTCGCAGCAGGCAATCCTGCGCGGCATCGATACCCGCCGGGCGATCGAGATGGAGGAGCGCGAGCACGTGGTGGTCGAGGGCTTCCGGGTAGAGCCGATGGATGGCTCAGGCTGGATGCAGCTTACGCGGACGCAGTTTATCACAATCCGCGACTGCACCTTCGAGGAGACGACCGGCTTCATCATCACAACCAACGAGTCGCACTACAACCGTTATGAGAATAACCGCATACTGCGCTCGCTGCGCCTCAACCAGTGGGGGCATACCGGCGGCGACATGTGGAACAACACCAACAGCGGGCATAACGTATTTGAGGGCAACTACTTCAGCCGCTGCGGGCACCGGCCGCTCGGCTTTCTGCGCGATTCCCCTCACAACGTGCTGCGCGGTAATGTCTTCGACGGGCGCTGGGGGCGCAACTTCGAGTTCTTCTCCACGCCGAACATGCTCATCGAGGGTAATGTAATCACCAATGGTTTCATGGGCTCAGGCTCGGCTGATGGCCGAGCGAAACTGTTCATCATCGACAGTATCTTCCGGCGGAACGTGATCCACCGCAACTGGTACATGCCGCTGGTGATCAACTCGTACCACTACCGGGGCTTCCCGGAGCCGTTCTCGATGCGTGGTTCGCGCCTCTACCAAAATACCTGGTACCGGAACCACGATGGCGCGTTCCAGATGGTGGACTTCACCGGTGAGGGCGAACTCGACCACTACGTGGCCGACAACATATTCGCAAACAACATCATGTTCAACAACGATCCGGCGGGCGGGCATCTCGCGCTGCGTCTGCACGAGAATATCGCTGACGATAACCGCTGGTTGAGCAACACGATCAGCGGCGACGAACCCGGACGCGGCGTGATCCGCTACGATGCGAATCACCCCCGCATCGCCGAGTGGCCGGGAGAGTCGCTCACCGTCGAGGGCGCCGCCGAGGAGCGCCCGGAGCAGTTCGTGGACAATATGGACGCCGACCCGCTCTTTGTGAACGCCGACGCCGACGACTTCCGGCTGGCCGAGGGAAGCCCGGCGATCGACGCGGGCAGGCCGCTGACGGTGACCTCCGCCGCAGGGACCGGCAGGCTGCTGCGCGTGGAGGACGCGCGGTACTTCTACTGCGGCTTCGGCATCCCCGGCGAAGAGGGCGATCTGATCTGGGTGGGCGAGGAGCGCGAGCCTGCTCGCGTGGTAGGCCGCGACATTGAGGCGAACATTCTCAGCCTCGATCGAGATCTCACCTGGGACGAGGGTGCCGCCGTGACGCTACCCTTCGCTGGCGATGCGCCCGACCACGGGGCGTACGAACGTGATGCAGAGGAGAACTGGCACATCGAACCTGTGATCCCCGATGGGATGCGGCTGCCGACCATGAAGACCGCGACCGAGCCACTGGTGTCGCTGACCTTCGAGGTTGACGATCTTGAGGACTGGCATTACTTCTGGAGCTTCTCGCGCCAGCGGAACACGGATTCGCGCATCGATGACACGACCGCGAACACCGGCGAGCGCTCGATGCGCGTCTTTGCGGAGGGCGACGAGGCGACGCTCTCGTGTCACATGCTGCCGCGCTGGTGGGACATCGACCGCTTCCCGTACGTGCGAATGGCCTACCGGATCCCCGAGGGTGTGCCGGTGGGCGTGCAGTTCCAGCAGTTCCCGCGCGATGACCGCGGCGTCGGCTCGGTGTACATCGCCGCCAGCGCGAATCATGCGCCGGGATCGGTGCCGGTGGTCGGGCAATACCAGTTGATCGATGACGATCAGTGGCATACGATCACGATCGATGTGCGGGCGATTCGCGAGGTCTATCCGGACGCCGAGACGATCAAGATGATACGCTTCTTCACCGAGCGCAACGCCACCGAGGGGCAGCAGTTCTGGTGGGACGACTTCACGATCCTGCCCGCGGAAGACCTGCGGTAGCAGAGCGGGGCGGTCGGGAATGTGTCGCGTCGTGCCCTCGCAGTTTCGCAGCGCAGTCGGCTGAGCCGGGAGGCTCATGGCCGATGATCCGGTCACTCGGATTGCTGTAGGGAGCCCCTCTATCCCCGGCACACAACCTGAGGACGCATTTTTGCCGGCCATCGCGGTTGTCTTCTCTGCCCGATTTCTGCTATACTTTACAGGTAGCGTACCTGGCTGTTGGACGCTGAGGCCACCGGCACGAATTCTCTCATCTCACTCGCGCGACTATTCGCAGTAAACGAGGCCGCAACAGATGATTCATGTCGAGGGGGTAACCGTTGTCTATCCCGATGGCACGCGTGCGCTGTCGGGTGTTGACCTGCAGGTGGACCGCGGCGAGTTCACCTTCATCGTCGGGGCCTCCGGCAGCGGCAAGTCGACCCTGCTTCAACTCATCTATCGGGAGTTGGTTCCGACCGAAGGTCGGATCATAATCGCCGGGCAGGACGTGGCCGGGCTGCCGCGCAATCGCGTGCCGCACCTGCGCCGTAATATCGGAGTTGTCTTCCAGGACTTTCGGCTGCTCCCGGACAAGAACGTGTGGGAGAACGTGGCCTTCGCGCTGGAGGTCGTCGGTGCATCGCGACGCGAGAAGTACCGCAAGGTGCCACTGGCGCTGGAACTGGTGGGACTTGCGGAGAAGGAACAGTCATTCCCGCACGAGCTATCCGGTGGTGAGCAGCAGCGCGTGTCGATTGCGCGGGCGCTCGTGAACAGTCCGGCGGTATTGGTGGCCGACGAGCCGACCGGGAATCTCGATCCGGAGATCTCCTGGGAGATCGTGCAGCTTCTGACCAACATCGCCGATCGCGGCACGACAGTCCTGTGTGCGACGCATGATCGAGTGATCGTGGATGGCATGCGCAAGCGTGTCGTGAGTATTGTGGGCGGGACCATCGTGCGTGACGCCCGGGGTGGGGGTGGGTACGATGAACCTTAGCATGGTCGAGTTCCTGCTCCAGCAGGCGTGGCAGTCGATCCGTCGCAACGGCCTGATGAGCCTCGCCACAAGCTCGAACATGACAGTGGCGCTTATCATCCTGAGCAGCTTCTTTCTGTCCACGATAAATCTCGAGCACATGGCCGATGTTGAGGCCCGCAAGGCGAATATTACCGTGGACCTTGAGGATGACGCCGATCCCGGTGACGTGGAAGCGACGCTGCTCGGGGACATGCGCGTGGAGGAAACGCGTTACATGTCCAAGGATGAGCTTCTCGAGGACCTTGCGGCGTCCTTCGGGCGCAGTGCCGAAGCGGTGCAGGCGGGGCTGCAGGAGAATCCTCTACCGAACGCGATCATTGTGGCGCCCGGCGATCCGCAGGATACTGAGGCGATCGCCGAGACCGCACGGAACATTGAGGGCGTTGCGGAAGTCAGATATCGGGAGCAGATCACCCATCAACTGCTGACACTCGCGCGCGGTATCAAGATTGCGGGAGTGGTGGCAGCAGTGCTGATGGGTGCGGCCACACTGCTCATCGTAAGCACAACGATTCGACTCACTATCTACGCGCGTCGGCGCGAGGTTCGCGTCATGCAGCTTGTTGGCGCGACGAACTGGTTCATACGTCTCCCGTTCATTCTCGAGGGGGCGTTTCACGGGGTGATCGGCGCGGCAGTTTCGACGATCATGGTGCTTGCCTCATACTCATGGGTGCAGGCATACGTCTCGGAGCATCTTGCGTTTCTCGAACTGATATACAGTGCCAGGTTCGCGGTGCTATTTGGACTGGGGACGCTTGCCTGTGGCATACTGTTTGGTGTGCTCGGCAGCGTGATCGGTCTGCACAGCTATCTGAAGCATGTCTGAGATGAGAGCAATCGGCGAACGTCAGGTGTATGCAGCAGGGATCGCAGAATACGATGCAGCAAAGCTCGTGATCCACAGGAGGTAGCAGGCTGATGCATAGATGTACCTGGTTGCAGATACTGTCGATGGTGGGGTTGGGGTTGCTGCTCGCGACGGCCCCGGTGGATGATGCCGAGGCGCAGAGCGCACAGCAGCGACTGCAGGATGTTCTGAGCCGCCAGCAGCAGGTTCAGGGGCGGCTGCGCGGTATCAAAGAGTCCGAAGCGGAGGCGACCTCCGAGCTGGTGCAGGCCCGCAATCAGGCTCAGCAGGCGCGGAACAGATCGGATCAGGCACGGGCGCGCCTGGATGAGGTGCGGGCGACGCTGCGACGGGTCCGGGAGGAACTCGAGAAGACCGAGTTGGAGCTTGAAGGTCACCGCGGGGTGATGTCCGAGCGGCTCGTGGCACTCTACGAGGCGGGACAGCCCTCGTATCTCGAGGTCGTGCTGAACGCGACGAGTTTCGAGGACTTCACGAATCGCGCGGAGTTCTCCCGGCGGATAGCGCGACAGGATCAGACGCTGCTCGATACACTGGTGGAGACCGAGGAGCGGCTGGTCTCGCAGCGCGCGACGCTTGAGGTCAAGCACATAGAGGCGGAAGAACTGCAACAAGAGGTGGACCGACAGAGGAGACTGGCCGAAGAAGCGGAGCGTGAGGCAGAGGCGCTGGTGTCAAGGTTCCGGGAGGATCGGCGAGCCGCAGAGGCGGATTACGCCGCGTTGCAACAGGCGGAGAGGGACATTGAGGCGCTGGTCCGCTCGCAGGGAAGCCGCGGTGGCAGCGGAGTAAGCTCGTCAGGGACCACGGTTGCCGGCCTGCTCAGACCGGTGCAGGGCCGCATTACGAGTGGCTACGGCTGGCGGACGCATCCAATCTTTGGCACGAGACGTTTCCACAACGGCGTGGATATTGCCGCCCCGACAGGTACGCCCATCAAGGCCGCAGACTGCGGACGAGTCATACATGCCGGATGGAGAGGCGGCTACGGGCTGACGGTGGTAGTCGACCACGGTGGAGGGTTGCAGACGCTCTACGCCCACTGTTCGAAGCTGCATGTAAGGCGCGGACAGAATGTGAGCCGGGGACAGACGATCGCCGCGGTGGGCAGCACCGGCTGGTCCACAGGTCCGCATCTGCATTGGACGGTTTATCGCAACGGCAGCACGGTCAACCCACTTGGTGGATGAGCACGCCTCACAGACGCGGCGCGCGGCCGGTCGGGCAGTTGCAGATCGGCGGCAACGAACTACACAAGCTCACGCCCAATTGGGAATCTGTCATAATCCCGGCAGCAACCGTGTCCCGGTCTTCTTGGGTACGATCAGGTAACAGGCGAACCGAGCGCCGCGGGTGAGCGTCAAAAACACGAGAAGTCGGTTGGCGCATTTCGGACTGTGCGTATTGAAACTACCCCTAAGGTCTCGCGAGGATGGTAACGTGAAGAAGGCATTGTCGATAAGGTCATTGACCGTTGTCGCCGCGATAACTCTCGCGACTTTGCTGGTGTTCGTTACGGGCATATTCACAGCACAGGTGATGAGCGCCGGCGGCATTACGCCCGCGCTTATTCAGATGGCGCAGATAGTGCCCGGCGTCCACGAGTTGGAGCAGGGGATGGATATCCCCTCGGCGACGAATCTGACGCCGCTGAAGACGTTCTGGCGCGCGCGTCAGCGCATCATGGACAACTACGTTTACCCCGATGAGATACAGACCGAGGAACTCACCTACGGGGCGATAGGCGGGATGCTCAAGGCGCTTGGCGACCCGTACAGCCGGTTCATGACGCCCGACGAGTACAAGGATTTCCGCACTCAGAGCGAGGGACACTTCGAGGGCATCGGCGCCGAGCTTGTGATGGAGGAGAACGAAGAGACCGGTGAGGATGAGGTTCAGGTGCTTCGCGTGCTGCCCGATGGACCGGCCGCGGAGACCGCGCTCTACTCGGGAGACGTCATACTTGCGGTGGACGGCACACCCACCCAGGGTCTGAGCCTCCACGAGGTCGTGCAGATGATTCGCGGTGAGGGTGGCACCGACGTGGTACTGACAGTCAGGCCGGAGCAGACCGAGGAAGTCTCGGAGATTACGATAACCCGTGGCCGAGTGGAGTTCCCGATCGTGGATCACAGGATGCTCGACGATGACATCGGCTATATCTGGCTGCGCTCGTTCAACCATATGGCGGGGTCGGAGGTGCAGGAGGCGCTGGAAGATCTGAAGCAGCGTGGCATGAAGGCGCTCCTGTTTGATATGTCGAGCGATCCGGGTGGGATGCTCGACCAGGCGGTCGCTGTCGGGAGTCTGTTCCTCGAGGACACTCCGGTGACCTGGATCCAGGATCGCGCCGGAGAGCCTGAGCCGCTCAATGCGCGCCCTGGCATCATGCTGGACGAAGACATTCCGATGGTGGTACTCATCGATCGAGGCAGCGCAAGCGCCTCGGAGATCGTGGCGGCGGCCCTGCAGGAGACGGGACGCGCGAGAGTTGCGGGTCACCCAAGCTTCGGCAAGGCGAAGGTTCAGACGGTCATCGAGCTTGACGACGGCTCGGCGATCGTGCTTACCACCGCGGTCTATCTGACGCCGGAGAAGCGTGACATCTCCACCGGTGATGAGGATGAGCGTGGTGTGCATCCCTGCGTGCGCTTCCCGGATCCGCCTGAGGATGCAGAGGAACGCCCTTCGATGGCCGAGTGGCACGAGCAGCAGATAGAGCGCGCAGCCCAGTTGCTGCGTGAGGAACTCGACGAGCGCGCCGCGGGGTGAGGCCGCTTAATCGGGGGCTCAGATGGGACTGAACTACGCGAATACACCGCAGTGCAATAAGCCGACGGTCGTCCGAGGGCGACCGTCGGCGAATATGTACCGGTTCATAAGGGATGGCACCGGGCGGAGCGATAGGACGAGGGAGCAAAGATAGTCCATGAATCTTGAAGATCGCAGCGCAAGAGGCCGCGCTCGTCTCGAGTCGCATCTGCGCTTTTATAAGGGAACAAGTCTGATCCTGCTTGCACTCGTTGTTCTTCTCTCGGCAATTCTTATTGTCGGCGGCCGGAGGCGCTTTGCGCGGGCGATTAAGGTCGACGGTGAACTGATCTGTCTCGTGAAGGACCAGGAGGCGGCGCAGCGGGTTCACCAGCTTCTGCTCGAGGAGGAGAGGGGCACTCTGCCCGGAGATGCCTCGCTTGAAGAGCAGTGGGAGGACGAGCCCTGGCCGGTTGAGGATCGAGAGGTGCTTTCGGTGCACGCCGCCCTCGAGCTTCTCAGGGAACGCGCTGTCACAGTGCTGGTTGACGCTACTACGCTTGAGATTGACGGGCACAAGGCGTTCCCCATGCCTGGAGAGGATTTTGCCCGTGACGTGCTTGACGCGATTAAGGCGAGGCACATGCCTGAAGGCGAGCAACCAGTCGAGTCGCAGACCTTCCTCGAGGAAGTCAGGATAGTGTCGATACGGTCGAACGCGGAGGATGTTGTTACTGAGATCGGTTCTGCGGTGGAGCGACTTTCGCAGACACGAGCCGAGGCGGAGACATACACGGTGAGGTCAGGTGACTATCCTCAGAAGATCGCCGCGGACCATGGGATGACCTCAGCGGAGTTCTACGAGTTGAATCCGGATCTGCAGGGACATTTGATTCACCCTGGTGATGAGGTGAAGGTCGCGCCGGAAATGGCCGGGTTGACCGTGCGGAGCGTGACGCAGGTGCGCGAGACCTTCGAGGTTGAGCCCGAGGTGGAGCGGGTGTACTCGGCCAGCGTGCCGCGCGGTGAGACGCGGGGGGCATCTGAAGGCACACCCGGCACTGAACTGCGAGTCAAGCACCGGACGTATCACAATGACCGTGTGGTCGAAGAGAAGACGACGGAGACGCAGATCGTGGAGCCTCCCTCTCCCAAGCGCGTTCTCGTCGGCACCTCGGACGCCCCGGCTGCAGGTGGGGATGACTGATC
>PXBW01000157.1 GCA_003566775.1 candidate division WS1 bacterium | reverse complement strand
TGCCAGGCCGAATTGCCGGAGACGCTACTGTTGACCATCGTCAACGTGCCCTCGTTAGAAACACCGCCATCGACATTTCCGGCGGAATTGTTGGAAATCGTGCTCGCGAGCACGGTCAACGCCTCGGGAGCCACGATCGAGCAGGGGACCGGCACCGGCACGATCCTCAACGACGACATGACGACCCTCGGGATCGGCGACGCGAGCGGAACCGTGGGCGAGGGGAACGTCGTCTTCGAATTCGGAGTCAGCCTCTCGCACACATCGGCGCTGCCGATCACGGTGAACTACACCACGGCCGACGGCACGGCGCTGGCCGGTACACACTATCTGGCAGCCAGCGGGACGCTGACGTTCGCTCCCGGCGTGATGACGCAGACGGTCGAAGTGACCGTGCTGGGCGGATCGGCCGGGGAAGAAGACCGGAGCTTCCAGGTGAATCTGTCCGACCCACGGATCGGCGGGCTCGAGGGCGATCCGCGATTGTCGATTGCTGCGGGGACGGGCGCCGGCACGATCCTCGGTGAAAGCGAGCTGATCTCCGTCATCGTTCCGCAGACCACTGTCGCGAGTCATCCCAACCTGCCGGTAGCCGGTTTCTTCGATGTGATGCTCCAGGTCCCGGAGGGCATGGAAGCGTTCCTGGGCGGGTACGACATCGTACTGTCCGTCACACCGGGAAGCTCCGGCGTCTCGCTGACCGCCGCTGCCGAACCGGACAACGCGGTCTTCCCCGGCCGAACACCGTTTGTTGTCGGCACCGGTAATCAGCTGCAGGCGGCCGACTATCTTCCAAACATTGGACAGGAACCGTTGATCATCGACGGGCAGGGGTTGATCCGCATCCTGTTCGAGATTGCCCCGGGGGTGGAGCAGACGTTCTCGATCACGTTCGATGAACTGAGGCTCAACGATGGCAACGCCAACCCGATTTCCGTGCTCCCGGTGCCAGGGCAGATCCAGGTGCTCCTTCCCACCGCACCCACCGACATTGTCGGGCGCTTGGTGGGGAGTGGCGATTGGTGGGTGGGGGAGAGCAACGGGGTGGATGCGTTCACCGATTCCGTCTACGGTCGTTGGGGCGCGGGCGTCACGTGGGTCGATGTGATGGTGGGTGATGTGACCGGCAATGGTTTTGATGATATCGTGGGGCGCGTTCAGGAAACAGGCTACTGGTGGGTGGCGGTCAACGACGGAACAGGATGCTTTACCAACGAGCGATGGGGGCGCTGGAGCCCCAATGTCACCTGGGTGGACGTCACACTCGCCGATTTCACGGGGAACGGTCGAGCCGATGTGGTCGGCCGCGTGGAAGCCTCCGGCGACTGGTGGGTGGCCGAAAGCCGTGAAAACGGCAACTTTTCCAACGCACGCTGGGGACGTTGGAGTCCCACGGCCACTTGGCGGGACGTCATGGTCGCCGACTTCACGGGGAACGGCCGAGCGGATGTGGTCGGCCGCGTGGAAGCCTCCGGCGACTGGTGGGTGGCCGAAAACCATGAAAACGGCAACTTTTCCAACGCTCGTTGGGGACGTTGGAGTCCCACGGCCACTTGGCGGGACGTCACCGCCGCCGACTTCACCGGGAATGGCCGAGCCGATCTGGTCGGCCGCGTGGAAGCCTCCGGCGACTGGTGGGTGGCCGAAAACCACGAAAATGGCAGCTTTGCCAACGCACGTTGGGGCCGCTGGAGTCCCGGCGCCACTTGGCTGGACGTCACCGCCGCCGACTTCACCGGGAATGGCCGAGCCGATCTGGCCGGCCGCGTGGAAACCTCCGGCGATTGGTGGGTCGCCGAAAACCACGAAAATGGCAGCTTCACCAACGTACGCTGGGGACGCTGGAGTCCCCGTGTTACCTGGGTGGACGTCATGGCCGCGGACCTTGCCGGGGAGGGGCGCGCCGATATCGTCGGGCGGGTGGCCACAACGGGCCAGTGGTGGGCGGCACGCTCGACCGAAAACGGCTTCGTCAACCAACAGTGGGGCCGCTGGCCTGCCGGTGAGGATACCTGGACCCATGTCATGGTCGGTCGGTTCGCGCCAATGCCCTGCTCGCCGGCAACGCAACAAGTCTCCTCGATCCCGTCGTCTGCCGATCCCGGATTTTCCGATTCGTCACGCGACTCAGGAAACGGCCCCACGGTTCAAAACGGTCCGAACTTGCAGAAACTCGCGCCTTCTGCGGCGACGCGATCGCCGGGTCTTTCCTCCGTCGGGGTAACGCGAGAGAGGGGCGAATCGCCAGACAGTTTACCGGTTCCCGCGCTAGAATCCGTGGACGCCCTCAGCGCCTTGTTGGATGACCTGCTGACCGTGCGTGTCGATGAGTCATCCATTGACGAATTCTTCGCAAACATCTGACCCCCGTACGTGTCAGGCTCTGGCAGGAGAAAGGGAGATTCCGCCCCCTTCGGGTTGCATGCTACAGCACTTGGAGGATTCGGTTCCTTGCCGGCTGGTCGGATTGGTTTGGAGTCCGGTGGCTCGACACCGATTTGGCTGGGCCTTTCTCTGCGCTCCTGTGACAGCGATTGTGTGAAATCGTGAAGTCCGGGGCGCCGACGGAGCCTTCATGGAGGGTCGATCGGCGGCATGCGCCTCGCAAATTGCCCATGTTGCGCCGATTTTGCCTAGACTAGTTCTATCTAGGAATGCGCATCCCTCCTTCAGACGGCATCGGCGATAAAATTTGCCGATTACGGCGAAAGACGAAAGTTTGCCGGTTAGGCCGTCGATACCAAATGTGCCGATTGCTCTGCGCGGGATAGTTGCTTGGCAACTGCCTGTCGATGGCAGCAACGGTTGAGGGGGGGCCCTTAATGCCTGGAGTCCGGTGCGCCGGAAGCGGGCCGATTTTCGCTTGGAGAAACTATGATCCCCCCTCGACCTAACCAGTCGATGGACACAGCCACGCACACTTCC
>PXBW01000183.1 GCA_003566775.1 candidate division WS1 bacterium | reverse complement strand
TATTTTGAGAATACTTTGGTAGAGTTTTTGAGCATAGTTTGGCTTCGTTGTCACAGTACTCTAAAACCTGAAATCGTGATTCCCTTTCTTCTGAGTACCATCTTTGATGCTTTGTAAGGAGAGTCTTCTTAGATTCGCATGAATTTCGAGAAGAAATCAGTACTGATAGTCGCCAGTTCACACCATCAAACAGTTTCGCGGGACGAACACCGAAGTTGGATGTCCATACCAAAGAATTATCTTTATGGACAAGTTCAAGCAATGGATTCATGCGGTCTGTGGCAAATGCACTAAGTGGAATGATCATGCCCATTAGAGCGCAAGTACCAGAGATCGCAAGGCATCTTTCTAAGACATAGGCATACAAGTTTTTGCATGAAAAAGTAGCATAATCTAGAATTTGATATTGATTGATTACTTTGCTGTATTCTACATACGGTGGGTTTCCAATAAGTACATCAAATCCACCGGATTTAATTACCTTATGAAATTCTATAAGCCAGTGAAAAGGCTGATGAGTCTTAAGCCATCTTTGGTAAGCTTCAGAATTACTGTGATCAACCAAGTATTCTTTAGCAAGGTAAGTGTTAAGTTCTTCATTCAGTTCTTTTAGTCGCCGCCTGACCTCTTGTTTGGCTTCAGCAAATGCCTTGCCATTCATACCCTCCTGAGTCTGCATTTGTCGAAACATTTGGTAGGCCCGATCAGCGATTTCCGCCGCCTCATTAATGCGGCTCAGATCATCCCCAAACTCCAGCTTAAACTGAGCAGCTTCCTCACTCACCACCGCTGATCGCTTGCTTTTCACCTGGTCTTGGGTAATCGCCCGCCGCACCTCCTCCAGCGTGGCAAACCCTACCAGCGTATTTCCTGCCCGAATGTTGAAATCAATATCCGGCAACGGCTCCAACCCCATATTTTGAGCACTGGGGTTTACCTCCACTTGCGACACCAGCTTCAAAAACAGCCGCAGCTTACAAATTTCTGTCGCCTCCTCCATGATGTCCACCCCATAGAGGTTGTTGAGGATGATGGACTTGTAAATAAAATATTCGTGGTTGAAGTGCTTCGCCACCTGGGCCAAGGTTTCGCGAAAGTCCTTAAACTTTTCGGGGTGGGGTTTCTCCTCTGAGCGATCCAGGTCATCCACAAAGCCCTGCATCCGCTCCAGGCACGCCTCATACAACGGCTGCAAAATATTCAGCGCCGCAAACAAAAACGCCCCCGACCCACAAGTCGGGTCTAGCACCGACACCGTAGTAATCGCCCGATAAAACGCTCGAAGCAATTCCGGCCCTTCCGCCGTATCAATCACATCCTGGGCAAACTGGCGAATATCCAGGTTGTAGGTAATCAGGTCGTTGATGTCGTGAATTTCGCCATTGCGCAGCTTCTCCCGCACCTCCAGGCAGCGCTGCCGTCGCGCCACATGCTCTCGCCAAATTTCCGTCGGCAGGCCATACTCCGCTGCCGCTAGCCGGTTCCATCCCCCCCGCTGGGCAACATCGCCAATTCCAGCAGCAATGTCCTCTGGCAGTGGGATAACGTTGTGGTTGTCATCTATAACTCCCTTCTTCACCGCATCGTAAATGTAGCGATCGGGATTTTCTTGCAGCAGCCGCCACACCGAACCACCCGGCTCAAAGGCAATCTTGCAGCCCTTCTTGGCCGCATCAAACAGGTAGGGGATGATCGTGTTCTTGCTGATGTACTCCGTGATGTCTTCCTTGGTGTAGTACGCCCCCATCTGCTTTTGGTTGATGTACTTCTCAAAGATGTAGCCCAACACATCGGGGTTGATTTCCTTGTCGCTCTTATCGGGGCGATCGTCCAGGTGCCAATCCCACTGGTCGAAAAAGGCGAAGATACGCTCAAAAGCACTGTCTGGAATTTGGATGTCGGGGTAGGTATCTTCGAGCTGGTGAACCTCAAACAGGCCGCCATTAAGGTAAGGCACCCTACCCAGTAGCTTTTCCAGTTCAGCATCTCGCTGGGGGCTACCCAACCCATCGTGAAACAGCTTCAGCAAAAAGAACCGATAAAACGACTGAAACTCATCCTCTCCCCGGTTCGCTTGGCACCACTTCAGCCGGTCTTGCAGATACGCAGTATTGCCGTCTAAAAAGCCCTTCTGCTGAATGAAGTAGATAAACATCAGCCGATTCAGCATCAGCGAGGCATACCATTCTTTATCGAACTGGTCTTGAATGCCCTTGATGAAGTCCAAAAACTTGCCGTGCTGGCTCTTAAACTCGCCGTAGAACTTCTTGGTGACCTTCTCAACATCAAAAGCCTGCTTGGCCCGCTTTTTCACATCGCTTAGGGTGAGGCTGTCCTCCTCCTCCCAGGCAATAAACAGGGCATCCAGCTTTTGAATCAGCCGTTCGCCATCCTGGCTGACGCGGTAGCGTTCCCCCCGTGGGGCCACCGGCTGCCCCTTCTCGCGCCGTACCCACTGCCAATACTGCTCTTGCTGGGCCTCATCGGTGTAGATGATGATGTGCTCGCGGGTGTAGTCAGTCACCTGGCGATCGATTTTGTTGCACACCTGCCTCTCAGGAATGCCCTGACCATCATCGGGCTGGCAGTGGTAGGCAATAAAGCCGTGCTTTTGGGCGATCGCCGTCAGCGTGCAACTGCGATTGTCTGCCACCACCGGGATGGTGATGCGATCGACCGTATCCCAGCCCAGTTCTTCGCGAAACAGAGCATCGAAGTCGAAGCGTTTGAGGTATTGGCGAACTCGCTGGCGATCTATCGACATAGCCTAATTCCCTTGGAACAAACCCATTGAGCAGATAATCTGAGCATCCCGTGGCGTGTCTCTTGGCTCTACGATGCAAAGGGCATCGTTGTCGCGCAAAAACACCACCATGCGGGCCAAATCTTCGTCACTAATACCGGCTCGCAGCTCTTTGTTGAGCTTGG
>PXBW01000289.1 GCA_003566775.1 candidate division WS1 bacterium | reverse complement strand
GCATTGATCTCGGTGGCGTCCTCCGCGTAGCCACGTACCGACACCTCCCCCGTTGCACCGGGCAACAGTCGTAGATCCGCCGGGTGAAGCTCGAGTTTCGTTGGCTCAGCGACCACCTCGATCTCTATCCTGCCCGCTGCCTCAGGTGTCTCCCTGCAGAAGAGTCTGACCGTTGCCCGCCCCGGCCCTCCGCTCGCACTTAGCCTGCCATCAACCAGGCCGACTTCGAGCGGCGCCTCCCCTTCCTGCGCGACGATCTCGGCATCGATCGTGTCGGGGGCAACCTCCAGCAGATTGTGCCATCGATCGGTCACCTCGATTCTAAGCGGGATCTCCGCACCGGGCACCAGTGCTGCGGCGTTGGGCAGCACCTGCAGCAACGCGGGCGGGCCCAGCGGCGCTCGGGAGACCACCATCAGGGAGTTCGCGATACTTCGCGCCCCGCCGTCCGAGGGCCGATTGATGATGCGGTCGCGGGCCCAGGCGGTGGTTGAGCCGCCTCCGTCGAGATTCACCGCATCTGTGCAGCCCAGGCGGTGCATCAACTCGGCAAGCTCTTTCAGATTCATGCCCACGCTCCATCCCGGCTGCCTGCCGTCAACCGTGACGATGATGACCTCATCAACATTGAAGCCGATTGCGGTGCGGGGATGTCGCACCTGGTCTGCCGCAACGATCTCGCCGTCGCGGACGAGCACGGGGTTGCCGCCGATAGCCTGCATAATCGGCTCGGAGAAAGGTTCGGTCTGCAGGGTGATCTCCACCGGTTCGCCCGGTCGCGCCCGCAAGAGGGCCTCATGTACCCGCAAGTCACGAGATGCGATCAGCACCTCCCCCGTTTCTGCGGCACGCTCTGTTTTGGGCGGTATGACCTCTCTCACCTCTCCCCGCCATGAGCCCTCAGACCGCAGCGGCCCATTCTCGAGTGCGACGACGAGGCAACCACCGACAAGTTCCCAACCGCCGACTTCAGTGAAGAGTTGCACGGTCCCGTCTGCGCCCTGATCGGGCATGTTGAGACCGCCGAATTCAACGGTCTTCTCACCTATGCTCACCTCGCCGGAGGTCTGCGCTATCTCTATGCGCGGGCTCCCATCCGCGGTGAGGTAGAAGCCTGCTCGTCCTCGGGGCGTCGCGATCAGCTCCCCGTTACGCACACAGACACCGCTCACACCACCCGGAAAGGGCCGATGCGCCATGCGGAAAAAGTCGGCATTGACCGCGGCCACCACGCGCGCGTCGTCGGTACTCTCTCTCTGAATGATCCGCGACAGGCTTTCGACGCCGCTGAGCGTACCTCTACCGAGGGCGGTCACCATCTCGACCTGCTCGGCGTTGCGCGCGATTCTCACCACTCGCAACTCCCACGGGCCCGCCTCGTCGCGTATCTCCTCGACCGTTACCCCTGGGGCGACAGGCAGCGCGGCGGCGAGACACGGCACCGCCGCGCCTGCGGCCAGCGCGATGAACATGCAAAGCGCCCACGCTCGAATGTGACTCAAACGGTCTCTATACTGCGGTACCCGCGCTCTCATCGCTTTGATCATGGCATGTCAACTCCCTGCAGGATGCCTGGATAAGCCGAGGCTCCGGAGATGGATGTCCGCGATCATCTTACGATTCTCCTGGTCGCTCCGTCGGGGAGCGTTGCCCGATCTGCATCGATCTGATAGACCCCCGCCAGATAAGCCGGATTAAGGTAGTTGTCGGCAATGCCGCGCCACATGATCTGTGTCTTGCGCTCACCGAAATCAGCGTCATTGACCCCCACATCGAGGCCGATACCGCCCCAGTCACCGCCGCGTATTGCCTCGATCGCGGCCAGCGGAACCCCGACCACGACATCGTATCCACCGTCTCTACTGCGTGTTGCGACCTCGATGTCACTCAGATCGGCAGGCAGATCATGCATGTTACGCCAGCGCACCGGTGCGTCAGGGTCCTCCGGCGCGAGCACCTGAATGGCGAGGACGTCCTCGGTGTACAACGGCCTGCCCTGCTCTTCCGAGCCTCGCAGATCGAGGTATATCTCCACCGAATCGCCGCGGGAGGGATCGTTGAGATCGGCCACGGTTATATGATCGTCGGTCACCTCGACCTCGATCCTGAGATGATCCTCGGTGTGACTCACACGGAACCGGGCGGAAAGATCCTCCCGGCCCTGCCAGTACTGCCTGCCGAACATCAACTCCTCCCTGCCGAGTTCATGCCAGGTGCCGGGTTCGTTCCCGGGTTGCGAAACTATCGCCGGTGCGACCCACAGCCACGCCACATCGAAAGCACCGCAGGTGTCCGATCTCGCGCTAAGCCTCACAGGGATCGAACACGTGCGGCCATCAGGGAGATCATCCGGTATCTCGAAGCGCTCGGATTGGGTCACAAGCTCACCGGGTGTAGCCGTGCCCTCAAGCTCGCGCACCTGGCGGCCGAACTCGAGCCGTGCTTGCCACTGCACCGCCTCATCCGCGAGGGTGGTAATAGTCACATCGATCACCTGTTCCGCGTCGGAATCGAGACTCTCGCCGCGCACAATTTCCGCCTGCAGCAGGCGTGGCGCCCCCATGGCGGCATCGAAGGATCGCATGACTTCCCTGGCCATAAGGACATGGGTGAAGCTTCCGGGGTGGCTGCCGTAGGGGAATGAGCCACGAAAGTCGTGGGGGCCCTCGCGGATCGCGCGGTGGAAGCACGCCGCCGGAATGCCTGCTTCGGCGGCTACCTCCCGTGCGGCTAACGTCCATGTGCTGTCCTCGATTTCCTCCGCAAACGGGGGCAGACAGGCGAGCACCAATGCATCAGTCTCTCTATGCGCCCGTTCCAGCAGACCTGCAAAACCGTTGCGGAACTGCTGCAACGACCTTCCCCAGCCGCGGTCATTGCCTCCGAACTGCACGATCAGCAGATCGGGATCTGCGGGAATTACCTGGCGGTCGAAGCCCCTGAGGGCATCGGCGGTAGTCCAACCTGCGTTCCCTGCGATCGTCTGTTCGAAGGTAACGTCCGGGAAGCGGTGCCGGAGATGGTCGATGACCATCCGGGCGAAGGTATGTGTGCCGTCAGTGCCCATCCCTGCAGTGAGGGAGTCTCCGTAAACCACAATATTGGTGTTCGCGGACCGCTCGAGCCGATCGAGGAGTTCGCTGCCACGGCGCATCATCTCAGGTCCGGCCTCTCTCTGCTGGCCCGCCGCGAATGAGGCGACGGCACCGGCAAGAATCACCACTGCGGACGCGATGATGGCGTGAACTATCTGGTTGCTGCGCATTTCAGCATCATCTCCGCTCCAGACTATGCCCCCCGCCCGGATTTGGACGTTCGACATGCGAGGGGGTTCGCCGCCCTCATGTTCCGGTGATCGGGTCCGATTACCGTGCCCGATTCTCTGCGGTGTGCTCAGAGTCTATTGGGCCGACTTCCCCGTTGCTGATCGCACCCTCAGGCAGCCTTTTCTCGATCTCCGGCCACCACTGCTCGGGGCCGAGGTGGCGGCCGATGTCCTGCTCGACGTCATCCGGCCTGTGCAGATCGCTGCCACCGGTGGAGATCAAACCACGTTCTTTACACCATGTGTGATACACTGGCGTGAGTTCAGGGGACACCTTCCTCCCGTGCGCGCATTCCACGCCGTCGAAGCTCAACTCTCTTCGCAGCAGGTCCATACGTTCGCGATCATCTCGCAGGAAGTACCCGGTCGGATGTGCGATAACCGTCAGCACTCCCTGCCTCCTGACTCTCGGCAGAACGAAGTCGGCGGCGGGATAGGGCGGCCGCGGAACGCGCTCTGCCGCTGCTCGCAGCAGCGGCACATAATCTTCCTCGCTCTCAATGAAGCCGCGTTCTATGAACCAGGCGCGTTGCACTCTGTTACCCACATGTGTCAATCCCTGCACGTCAAGCGTCCTGACAGGGCGGTACGATTCCAGCAGTTCCTGCCTATGTGCGTCCGTGTAATCGAGACCGAGTGCGCGCACACCTGCACATAGTGTTGCGCCGAACTCCCGCTGCCACTCATGGTACGCTTCCCAGAGCGGCGCCAGCGCCTCGATAGCGGACTGGGTGAGTCCGAGGCACACCATGTCCACCGCTCCTATGCTGCAGTGCACGGTAAGCTCTGCGCCGGGAATGAAGCTCACCTCGGGATACCGCGCGGCGACCTCATGCGCCTCCTTCAGTCCGTCGATGACGTGGTGGTCGGTGATCGCGATTCGCCGAACACCCCCGGCCGACGCAGCGGCGAACAGCTCCTCCGCGGTCGCAGTTGCGTCATAGCTCCAGCAGGTGTGAAGATGAAGGTCGTATGAGGCACGGCGTTGATCAGGGTGATCGACCATTGAACGGCTCCCCAGTAGCGATACTTGCAGAGCAGTGCTCAACTTCTCTCTGGCGCATGTCCTTTCCTTCCCGCGGTTGGTCGCTCCCGACACGGCCCATTGGCGCTTGCGAGTCAGTCACCGCTGTCGGTGCGATAGAAGGCATGTCGCTTCCCAGATTCGTGACTGTTTGCCTGTAACGTGCTTCGCGCACGGAGGAGGGGCGATTTGGCCACCTGACGAATCTAACGGCGGAGATGATCGGAAACGGAAGCAGGCCTTCCCCTCCACCAGACCAGTTTCCACAGGACAGGTCGGCAAGCGGGCAGGTCTCGCAGTCGGCCTGCGCAACGAACCGGGTTGGCGCTGCCTCACACATGGGAAAACGCACGAGGGGAATCAAGACGATGGATCAGGAGCAGGCACGTCAGAGAATCGACGAACTAACGGATGAGATCAACTATCACAGCTACCGCTACTACGTCCTTGATGATCCGGAGATCTCCGACCAGCAGTTTGATGCCATGCTGGCCGAGTTGCAGGAACTGGAGGAGCGGTTCCCTGAGCTTCAGCGCGCCGACTCGCCCACCATGCGGGTGGGGGCCGAGCCCTCCGATCAGTTTGCCACCGTCGAGCACGCGGTGCCGATGCTCTCACTCGACAAGTCATTTGATGATAACGAGTTGATTGAGTTTGACCGACGCCTTAAGCGCCACGTAGGCATGGATTCCGACGAGTCGATCGCATACGTATGTGAACTGAAGATCGACGGCCTCGCCGTCAGCCTGCGCTACGAGGAAGGTACCCTCGTGCAGGGCGCGACACGGGGCGATGGCAGGCGCGGGGAGGACATCACCGCGAACCTCCGTACCGTGCGCAGCATCCCACTGAGACTTCGGAGCGATCCGCCACCAGTTGTCGAGGTGCGTGGCGAGGTATTTCTACCGGTGCCGGAGTTCGAGCGAATCAACGCCGAGCGCGCTGAGAATGGGGAGGAACCCTTCGCCAACCCGCGCAACTGCGCGGCGGGGTCGGTTCGGCAACTGGATCCATCTATCACCGCCTCCCGCCGGCTCGACATCTTCTGCTTTGGCACGGGGGAGGTAGAGGGCACTACCTTCGACACGCACCTCGAGGAGCTTGAGATGCTGCGGAGTCTCGGCCTGCGCCTGAACCCCCACGTGATGGCGGTCGACTCAGTTGAGGAAGCACGTGAGTACTGCCTTGGATGGACCGATAAACGCAGTGAGCTTGATTACGAGGTCGATGGGGTTGTGGTCAAGGCCGATTCCGTGCATCTGCAGAAGCGTGCGGGCGCGACCTCTCACGGTCCGAGGTGGGCAACGGCGTTCAAGTTTCCGGCGGTCGAAGCACAGACAACAGTGAAGGATATCGAGGTGACGGTGGCGCGCACCGGGCAACTCACGCCCGTCGCGGTGATGGAGCCCGTCTTCGTGGACGGATCGACTGTCAGCCGCGCGATCCTGCACAACGAGGACGAGGTTGCGCGCAAGGATATTCGGATCGGTGACCAGGTGATTCTGCGCAAGGCCGGAGACGTAATCCCGGAGATCGTGAAGTCGCTCCCGGAGAGGCGCACCGGCGGGGAGAAGGTATTCAGGATGCCCGACGATTGCCCGGTCTGCGGCACGGAGGTGGAGCGTGTTGAGGAGCGGGTCGCCACCCGCTGCCCGAACCTTAACTGCCCGGCCCGTCGCCTCTCCCTGCTCACACACTGGGGAGGGCGTCAGGCGATGGACATCGACGGTCTCGGCGAGGTCGTCGCGGCGCAACTGCTCGAACGCGGACTCGTCGAGCGCCCCGAGGACCTATATGAACTGGCCGCAGAGGAAGTCGCCGAACTCGAGCGCATGGGGGAGAAGTCGGCGCAGAACCTGATCGACGCCATCGAGGAGAGCAGGGATCGCGGTCTCGAAAGGCTGTTGTTTGCGCTCGGCATTCTTCACCTCGGTCGGACGGCTGCTGCCAGGCTGTCGGATCACTTCTCCTCGTTGCGTGAGATCGCCGATGCCTCGCAGGAGGAACTCGAAGCCGTGCCTGAGATCGGGCCGAAGATCGCGGGCAGCATCGTTGACTTCTTCTCGCGGCCGGAGAATGAGCATCTTCCCGAGAGACTCGAGGCGCGCGGGATCAACATCCGGCGTGTCGAGCCGGACGAGGAGGCGGGAACTGATCTGACCGGTGTGACGTTAGTATTCACAGGTAGCCTCGAGAAGATGACACGCGCGGAGGCCGAGGAGTTGGTGGAGAACCTCGGCGCCCGTGCAACGTCTTCAGTGAGTGGAAACACCGACTACGTGGTGGCAGGCCCCGGCGCAGGCTCCAAGCTGGAAAAGGCACGCGATCTCGGCATTGAGGTGCTGACCGAGGACGAGTTCCTCGATATGGTGAGCGATCGCTGACCGCGTGCATTCGGCTCGGGACACGCCTCACAGGATTGGATATTCATCGCGATAATTCCTGCAGGAGGATTCACCACGGTCACCGAAGGTTTGATTGACATGAGAGACGAGGTTCGAATTTGACCGGACGCGCGCGATTTGCGTACTGTTGGCTCCCGGCGATAGGCTGGGCGGTGGCGATCATAGTCGGCACCTCGCTGCCAAGTATTCCCGGCCCTGACCTGAGCGCACACAACAAGACCGTGCACGTGATCATCTACCTCGTGCTGGGGCTGCTGCTTCTGCGCGGGTTCATGCAGGGGGAGGGCTGGTCCATCGGCCGGAGTGCAGGCTGGACGATTCTGACCGGTGGGACCTTCGGGGCTCTTCAGGAGTTCAATCAGGTGTTCATACCCGAACGAACCGGGAGCCTTGCAGACGTGCTGGCCAATCTGGCCGGAGTAAGCCTCGCCGCGGCCGCTGTCTGGGTACTGACCCGACGCGAGGGCGAGGAAGATCTCGACGGGTAGCATTAAACAGGGAGATGGATTCTGATGGCCGAAGCGCTGCACATTGACGAAAGTAGCTTTGAGAGCGAGATTCTGCAGTCAGATGTCCCCGTGCTGGTTGATTTCTGGGCGCCGTGGTGTGGTCCCTGCCAGATGATGGGACCTACTATCGACAAACTCGCCGGTGATTACGAGGGATCCGCCAAGATCGCCAAGGTGAACGTGGATGACAGCCCCGATCTCGCGAACAAGTACGGGATCCGCAGCATTCCGGCACTGCTTTTCTTCAGCAACGGTGAAGTCGCCGATCAACTGGTCGGAGTGCAATCGGAGGATGCCCTTAAGGCCAAACTTGACGAAATGACGGCATGACCATGATCCATCGAATCACCTCCGGGTTCGCCCGAATTTAAGATTAGGTCCGGGGCAGTCGCAGTCGGCGCGGCTCATCCTGAGGAGGGTGTCTGTTCAACACACAGTACACAGTAGAAAGGAGAGCGTGGTGGAAAGCCATGTTTGATCGAGAGGACGGATCTCATCGTCACTCCCACATGATCATCATCCTGCTCAGCGTGCTGATCGGGATCGTAGTGGCGACGATAGCATGCAACATGCCGCAACAGAACATTAACGCCGCGGAGGCGCAGCAGAACACGACGGCGTCGGAACTCGAGACAGAGTTCACCGCCGTGGCTGAGCAGGTGCTGCCAACGGTGGTTCGCATCAACGTGAGGACGCCGGTCAGGCGTCCTGAGCAGCAGGAGATGCCGGAGCGCTTTCGGGATTTCTTCCGGCAGTTCCCGTGGTTCGACGGTCCTGAGAACGGTGAGGAGATGCCACCAATGCCGCCGCCGGAACGCGAGGGCATCGGTTCAGGCTGGATATACTCCTCCGACGGATACATCGTGACCAACGCGCATGTGATCCAGGAGGCCGAGACCGTACAGGTGGTACTTCAGGATCGCCCCGGCCAGCCCCAGGAGGTTAATGCGACCGTGGTGGGACGAGATCCCAGGTCCGACCTCGCTGTGCTGAAGGTCGATGTCGATCGCGAACTGCCCTACCTGACCCTCGGCGACTCCGAGGCTCTCAGGGTCGCCTCATGGGTCATGGCTGTGGGGGCGCCGCTACGACTCGAGCAGACTGTCACGGTCGGTGTGGTCTCCGCCAAGGGCCGGATCATCGAGCCCGACCCCAGAATGCCCTTCCGCCTCGGCAACATCATCCAGACCGACGCCTCCATCAACCCCGGTAACTCCGGCGGGCCGCTGGTCAACCTTCGGGGTGAGGTAGTCGGCGTCAACGTCGCCTACGCCGCGCCCGGTCCCATGGGCAATGTCGGTATCGGTTTCGCGATAGCTTCCTCGACGGTGGAGCAAATCGTTCCACACCTCATCGAGGGCGAGGCTATCGCACGCGGCTGGCTTGGAGTGAGGATCGAGGAACTCACCGAGAACCTGAAGGAGTTCTATGGTGTCGACTACGGTGTGCGTATCGCGGGCATCGATGAAGATGCTCCGGCCGCCGACAGCGACCTTCAGGTCGATGACATAGTGATCGCCGTCGATGACACCTCCGTACGCGAAACTTGGGACCTGCAGCAGGCGATTGCCGGCACCACGCCGGGTGAGGTCGTGACGCTTACGGTCGTGCGCGAGGGTGAGGAGCGGTCCATCGAGGTTCGCCTCGGGACAATGCCCGCCCGCTACGCCGGTCTGCCGGAGGAGGAGCCGGTGCCGGAGGAGCCCGATGTCGAAGAGTGGGAACTCGGTATCGGCGTCATGGAGGTTGATGAGCTTACGCCGGAGGTTGCGGGACAAATGGGCATCGACCGGGAGACGCTTGCCATGATCGCGGACACCGAGGGCGTCGTCGTCGAGCGAGTTGAACCCATCAGCCCCGCACATGGCCGCGTACGTCCGGGTGAAGTCATCACCCGCGTCAACGGTAATCCGGTGGCTGACATCGAGCAGTACCGCGAACAGATGGTCGCGGCGGTCGAAAACGAGCGTGACTTTGTTGTACTTCACCTGACCAGTGTGATCGAGGGTGAACTGATGAGTCGCGTTATCGACCTGCAGCTGCCGTGAAGACAGAAGCTTGACTGGACGCGCGAGGCCCCGGCTCCGGCCGGGGCCTCGCTCATTTAACCCGCACATTTGCCGATCTCCCTGTGCACGAAAGCTTAAAGCCGGACAAGGAGGAATCCCGCGCTGAGCGGGTAAAATAGCATCACACTATGGAGGTCCCATCGAGCAGTTCACGGAATAACTGGAACACCGTCACTGTAGATGGCGGCTGGTGCGGTCTGGCGTGGAGCCGGGAGGGGCTTGTAAGATGCACTTTGCCCCGATCGGATCGCGAAGCCGCAGCGGATGCAACGGCGTCATCGGCAGGACGGCAGGGGACCGATGACCTGTTCGATGAAGCGGCTCGGCTCCTGAAAGCTTACTACCGCGGTGAACGAGTGGTTTTCGACCTGCCTCTCGCTCCCGAGGGTATGACGCCCTTTGCCGAGCGCGTACTTGCAGCCTGCGCCCGCATCGACTACGGACAGATTAGAACCTATGGTGAAGTGGCAGAGGCGGCAGGATCACCCCGGGCCGCGCGTGCGGTGGGACAGGCGCTTGCAGCGAATCCGCTGCTGGTAGTGATTCCGTGCCATAGAGTTGTTGGAACCGGCGGGGATCTCGTCGGCTTTCGTGGAGGGACAGACTGGAAGAAGCACCTGCTTGAGATGGAGGGAGTGGACCTGCGAACGTGCATGATAGACCGATGACACCGTCTGTAAAGGCCCGGAGTGGCGGATGTGCCCGGTTGACATGCACCCGGCGTTTGCGTAGAATGGCGGGGAAAATTCAACGCAGCAGGGCTCACGCGTCCAGAGCATGGGACAGTTGACCGCGACAGATCGGCAGTTGGCGGTTATCGCGGTGGCGGTCGCGGGGCAGGCAGGTATAAAGCACCGAGAGGTGGCCTACTGACATGCGTCTTACCACGGCGACCCGATTTGTAGCAATACTCGTCTGCGTACTCATTCTCAGCGGCGCCGCGTACCCCCGGTCGCAGGGCAGCGTTACCATCGACCTGGGGAACAATCGTGCGCTCGCGCAGCAGTTCGTACAGGAAAAGTACGGGCTCTCCGAGAGCGCAGCGCGCAAAGTAGTGCGTCACTACGAGCAACTGCACGGTGACCGTATCGCCGACTCTGTAGAGCTTCCCGCCGGAGCCGTACTTGACTACGTGCGTGTGGATGGGAATGCCCCCGCCGGATCCCCAATAGTCTCATATGAGGGCTCCGGTATAATGAATCCCGCCACTCGCGAGATGTTTGCGGGCCCGTTATCCCACGTCGCCAGCGACTTCTCGCGCGCTCAGCTAATGCAGGAGGCCTCCGAGGCCGCCGAGCGGGGATGGTTCGTCCAGCAGCTTACCGAGGAGCAGCGCAGCAATCTGCGCGACTACCGCCTGCCCGGTGAACAGGGCACGGTGAGCCCCCGGCAGGCCACTAACGTTCGCATTCTGGTCGTCCTGTGTAACTTCCCGGAATGGGTGGATCGTCAGCCGACCCCCACCCTCTACGACGGATCACCGCGACGACGCCCGTCGGGCCCTCGCAGCCATCCGATGCATGCGGAGGAGCTTACCAGCAATCTTCGCACGCCGGGCGGCCCCCTCGATCCCGACAACGACTTCGAGCCCGCCGGACTCAGTTGGTCCACCGGCGATCATGCCCGAATCGCTTACATGGTGGACGGTCGTGAGGGCACCTCAGTTGACCTGCGAGAGCGCTGGTTCGATTTCCTGTTCAACCAGGCGAACCCTCTCAGCATAACCAACTACTATTGGACCAACTCCAACGGCAATCTGCGAATCCAGGGCAACCGCTCCGACATCCGCGGGCCGCTTGAGACGAAGCACATGCTCGATCGTATCCCCTATGGCGGGTCCGGTACCGATTACGCAATTCAGCCCGGAACCCCCATCATCATGCGCGTTCCGACCCCGGAGCCTGAGAACCTGCCGTACCGGGACGAAGCGGGCAATCCGGTCGCGAACCTGCGCGGGATCAGCGCGGACAGCGAGGAGGATATCGTCGGCACTCTCGGATATGTCGGCAGAGTCCACATCGGTGCCGTCCAGGTGCTTGACGACGGCGAATGGGAAGCCGTGGACATCGACGCCCGTCGCACCGTTGATGACCGCCGCCAGGTCGCCGAGACAGATGGGTTCGATGAGCGCGATCAGCTTCGCGTTCGAATCGGAGGTCAGTGGGTCAGGGTGCGCGCAGACGATGGCTGGTCACTGCGGCGCGATCAGGACCGGACGACCTTCACGAGAGGCGATGTTCTCGGCTCGGAACCGCGCAACCGCCTGCTCTCGATGGACTACTACACACACAACTACGACGCCATCAGCGGTGAGATGGGTGGACGTCCCTATCAGCTCAGACACACTCGTAACGCCAGCAGGGGCGTCGTTGATGACATCATCGGTACCGTGGACGATTCACGCGACCGGATGCGCCGACCCTATCCGTACGACCACGACCGCCACGGCAGCGCGAACATGGGTTTCTTCAATGACGACACTCACAACTATCGCGAGTGGGTCAAAGACCTCGATCTTCTCATGCGTGATGAGGGCATCAACCCCGACGCCTACGACGCCGTGATCAACCTGTACCCGTCCGACGAGGCTTCAGAACGGGCGGACACCGGGGGAACCAGCGGCTGGTTGAGCGGGCCGAGAGTATTCATCCCCACCGGTGACTTCGACACCGGCAACATCGTGCTGCCCTCCGACGCCGGTCTCATCCAGACGGCGCATCAGCTCGGTCACGGTCTGATGAACTGGCCGGATCTCTACGACTGGGACTGGTACGACAACGTGCGAGGACACACCCCGCCACTGCGCCTCACCAACATGATGGGCCCGTACTCCGTGATGGCGCGCACCGGTGGTGTCCGCGTGGACGCATTCCTCAGGACAATGGCCGGCTGGGCCACGCCTGTCGCCGTCACCGAGGACATCATGCGGGCGGAGATCCCCGAGATCGAGGGTATGCTGCAGGACCCCGTGATATACAAGCTGCCCGGGCGGCCGCACTACATCCCCACCGGTGTTACCCCGGATAAGTGGGACGAGTACTTCCTGGTCTCTAATCGCAATCGTACCGGAGAAGACTACTTCGGTGATCCGTCCCCGCGGGGATTGTACATCTATCATGTGGATGAGCGATTCGACCAGCGGGATGAGAGTCATCCGATGGTAATAGTCGTGCAGGCCGACGGCCTCTACGAACTGCAGCGCAACCCGGAGGGACAGCCGGGCGATCTCGAGGGCGATCCATTCCCCGGCAGCCATGACGTCAGACACTGGACCCAGTTCACGAACCCGAGCAGCCACAGCCACGGCTTCAAGATGATGGACCCGCCGCGGCGCAACCAGGAGATGACTCCCTCCACGGTTTGGCCACCTCCGCGGCCCGCCGGCCATCTCGTCGAGGGAACCGCCACCGACAGTTTCTCCCGTGTGGTAAACATATCCGACCCGGGTCGGACCATGCGCGCCGATCTTTTTGTGACACCGCGTGAGGTCATCGTGACGGCATTACCCATCGAGGAGCAGCCCGAGGAGATCCAGCAGGGCACGGAGAACGAACTGGTCAAACATCTCAGGTTCGATAACGACGGCGGCTATCCGAACCTCTCGATGGATGACGTGGAGATAGACAGCATACGCATCGACGAGATCGGTTCATC
>PXBW01000068.1 GCA_003566775.1 candidate division WS1 bacterium | reverse complement strand
GGTCTCACGCGCCATTGCCGGCCTCCGGTTTCACGAAATCTTCCGGCACCATGATCCGATAGCGCGGGTGGATCTTGCCACCCTTAACCAAGGCTCGGTCACCGCTGCCGAGATCAAATGCCTGCGGGTCGATCCGCTTGCGCCAGGGATGATCGTGGCGGTCGGCGAAGACGAAGAACAGGCGCTTGACCTTGATCTTCCGGCAGGACTGCAGGAGGTCGGACAGCAGTCTTGGGCGCATGGTTGTCAGGCTCTCGAAAGCCATGTCGAGCGTGTGGAAACTCTCATGTTCAGGCAACTCGTCCATGGCCTCCAGAGCTGCGCGCTCCGGCGTCGACATCGTGAGACCCCAGTCCCATGGCTGCCCGGACTTTTTGCCCTCGATCAAGCCCAGTTTCGGGTCGGCAAACAAGGAGCGGGGGCGGATTCTGATCTGGGCATCCATCGGCAGTTTCGCCAGCCAGTTCGGGATACTGTCCCCATAGACCCAGACAGGAGCGCTTTCGCCGAGGCGCAGGTAATGGGCATGTCCCTGTTCGTTAAGCGCCGTGGTGCCGCCGACATGCAGATCATGACCCATGATGTGCTGCGCGGAAAGGATGCAGGTCTTCCAGTCGATGCCGTTCGACGCCGGTGTGGCTGCGGTGCTGGGAAGGGGACGGCGGAAGACGCCTCGGGTGATGCGGTCGAGCCAGCCGCGCTTCACATAGTCACGGAAGCTCTCATAGGCGATGCCTTGGGAGACGAGCCATGCGGCATCGACCAGATACCCGGCGGGTACGGCATCGAGCAGTTTCTTCAGATTCTGTGATCTTGCGGCGTCCATGGTGCCTAAAGTGACATATTTTCAAAGAAAGCGCCATAGATTTCTTTGAGGGAAGTGATTTTTCAGTGTTATGAACGCTCCAATATCACGATTTCCAAAGAGCTGAGGGGTAGCCCCAAGTGACCGGAGATCTGACTACGCGAGGATAAGCGACGGCTACAGATTTGCGGTGGTTGCCGAAGGCCGATGTGGGCACCTCCCGGCGTTCCGCCGGGACCAGGCCTTGGTCCTGCGGACTGGAGCCTCCTTATGCAGTCTCCCCCCATGCGGGCAACAGTCCTTGGCGCGAGAAGGGAGGGGGAATCTACTTGTTCCCGTCGATCCATTTCGACATCAGCCCCTTGTCGCGGAAGCATTCGTCCGGAACAGCGCGGCGCTTGATCCGGGCGAGTTTTTCGGCGAAGGCCACCTGCCTTGATGTCGGCAGCTGGTCCATGTCTGATGCCGGTTTCAATCTCGCTTGCGCGTCGATCCAGGCACTGAGCGCGCGCCGATCTTGCTGGACCTCCCAGGGCAGAAGCGTCTGGTTGCGCAGGGCGAGCGAGCGCGCATAGGCGATCTGCTTGGGCGTGGCGGGCAGGGCGAATGTGGTCTCTTCCATCGGGGCGGTCTCCCTCTCTCGCATGTTCTGCAACATAGAACATAAAGCAAACAAATGCAAGTCAGACGTCACAATCACCAGGGCTCCGAATCCAAGTCAGGCCGCGTTCGTTGAGAGGATTGCCTGGAGGTAGGCTGTGTCCCAACCGGCGAGTTTGCGGCGGGATTTGAGCGAGCGGCGGTCTTTTGCGGCCCGCACGAGGTTGAGGGCGAAGTGGCGGACGGTGGCCATGTTGCGGGCGCCATGGCCCTTTCGCAGGCGGGACTGGTCGTCCTTGAAGGTCACGTCGAGGACCCAGTGGAGGCGGTTCTCGATGGCCCAGTGGCCGCGGACGGCCTCGGCGGCGGCTTCGGCGCTCAGCATGCGCGAGGAGAGGAAGTATCTGGTTTCGCGTCGCTTTCTTCCTGCGGCCTCGACCTCGGTGGTGGCCCGGATCAGGCAGGCGGCACCGGGCAGGCGCATCTCGCCGGGGAAGCGGCGCTGGCCCTCCAGCCAGCCGGTGTCGTGCAGCACGGCGGTGTGGCGGGCCTCGATCCGGCCATGGCCCTTGTCGTGGGCGATGTGGGTCTGGGCGGGCGCCAATGCGGCGAAGGCCGCCTCGACCTCGGCGCGGAGCGTCGGTTGATTGGCTTTCACCGCCAGCAGCCAGTCGGCGCCCTGGGCCGCGATAGCGCGGGCGATCTCGGCATTGGTGGCGATGGCATCGATCGAGACCAGCGCGCCTTTCAGCCCACCCTCGGCGCCGAGTCGGGCCAGCAGCGGCGGGATGGCGGCCAGTTCGCTGGCCTTGTCGGGCACCGCCTCGGCGGCCAGCACGAGCCGGGCGGTGGTGGCGAAGGCCGAGACCAGATGCAGCGGGGCGCCCCCCGCCGCGCGATCATGGCTGCGCCGCGAGGTCTTTCCATCGATGGCGACGAGCTCGGCGCGCTCGGGCCAGCTCTCGCGTACCCAGCCCTCGAAGGCCGCAGCGAAGAGGGCGGGGTTGATCCGGTTCATCAGGATGGTCAGCCAGCGCTCGCCCGGAACGCCATGATTGTAGGGCAGAAATCGGCGCAGGAAGGCCAGATGCGCTGTCCCCCAGGCGGCGATGTCCTCGTAGTCGTCGCAATCGGCGATGGTCGCGCAGACCACCAGCAGCAGGATCTCGGGGAGAGGATGCAGGATCCGCCGGACGTCGCGGGGATCCTCAACCGTCGCGAAATGATCAAGAAGGGCGGAAAGGCGCGACCTGCGCGGCAGGCTCTCGGTCGAAAGGGTCATCGGTGGCTCCATGACAAGGCCACCACATCGATTCAGAGAATTCCGCCCTTGTCACTGTCACATGAGTTCGGAGCCCTGGGTTACGAAAGCTCTGTATCGACAAGGTCCGCCAAGTGGCCTATAGTCTGCCCAAAGCCTTTTTGCCTCAGGCGCGCGTTTCGACGCGCAGCCTGAAACCGAGTGGAGCAAGACATATGACATCAGGGTACCGGACATTTCTGCATGCATTCGGGCTTGGGACCGCACTGAGTCTGACCC
>PXBW01000231.1 GCA_003566775.1 candidate division WS1 bacterium | reverse complement strand
GTGAGGATAAGCTGGAAGCGCTGGCGGTGGCCGAACTGCGGCGTGAGCGCGATGCGCACCCAACTCATCTCGGCGAGCCCCGCGCAGACGGCCATCTTATCCATGTCGGGATATACGTTCGGCTCCACCGCGCCCTCGCGCACGGCGATGCCCTGCGGGTGTACGCCCGGCGGGAAGGCGAACAGCGGCACTGCCTCCCAGCCCCGGTCCTCGAGCCACTCGACGACCTCGAACGTGCTCATCGCGACGAACTGAGTGTCGAGCCACGAGTACCCGAACATGTCGTAGAGACCCTGGTTGGTGCCCTCCTCGAGCCCGCGCAGGGTGCCGCGGGTGATGCGCCTGCCGATGACGATGGCGGCGGTCATCTCGGGGAAGATCGAGAGCGGGTTCTCCTCGGCGGGCAGGTCTTTGAAGCGCTCCGCGGGCGCGACGCCGACGAGGTCGGCGGAGTGCTCGCGCGCAAACTCCTTCATTTGGTCGGTCAGATCAGGCATGACGGTATCGCTCCACTGAGATCAGCATTGAAGTGGCGGGGGAAGGTTCAACATGTGGGGCGCGAGACCTTCCCGGCTTTGCCGGGGGTCCGTGCCGTTCCGGAGGGGCGTATCTTCAGATGCGCCCGGTCGTTTGCCGTTGCCGCGTTCGGCCCGCCCTCAAACAGCATTCACCACCAACAAGGCGCACAGATTCCCCCAAGATCGCACCATTGCGAAAGGTCCCCGCCCCCTTCTGCGCGAATGACTCGGCACGAGCAGCAGCTTCAATCAGGAGGGTTCACCAATGGCATCGAAGATATCCGCACAGCTTTACACGGTTCGCGAGGCGTGTCAGACCGCGGGCGACTTCGCCGACGCGGTACAGAGGGTCGCAGAGATCGGCTACGAGAGCGTGCAGCTTTCCGGCCACGGCAAGGAAATCACCCCCGAGCAGCTCAAAGAGGCCTGCGACGCCGCCGGTCTCGACATCATCGCGACTCATGTCCCCTTCGACATGATGCGTGACGACCTCGACGGCGTCGTCGAGATGCACAGGACGCTCGACTGCCCGTACGCCGGCATCGGCGGCGCGCCGAAGGAGGCGCAGGAGAGCGGGGCGACCTGGTCGGCCTTCGCAAAGGAAGCCTCCGAGGTAGCTGCGGCGATGGCAGAGCACGGCCTCGTCTTCGTCTATCACAATCACAGCCACGAGCTTGAGAAGTACGAGGACGGCCGCACCGCTATGCAGATCCTGCTGGAGGACGGCGATCCGGATTACTTCATGTTCGAGCCGGATGTGTACTGGCTCCAGCACGGTGGTGCAAGCCCGGTCGCGTGGCTGCGGCTGATGGGCGAGCGCGCCCCGATCGTCCACTTCAAGGACATGACGATGCACGGTCGCGAGCAGGTCTTCGCCGAGATCGGTGAGGGAAATCTCGACTGGGAGGGCATCGTCGCGGCCTGCGAGGAGATCGGCGCGGAGTACTACATCGTCGAGCAGGACCGCTGTGAGCGCGACCCCTTCGAGAGCCTCAAGATCAGCTTCGACAACATGAAGGCGATGGGGATCGAGTAGCGACGGGTTGCGAACACCCGGCTGACAGCAGAGGAGGGCCGACGTGCAGGTCGGCCCTCCAACACGACAGACGGAGGTCCCTCCATGGAAACGCGAGTCGGTGACATCACGAGCCCCCATCTGCAGTGGTGGCTCGACGCGAAGTTCGGCATGTTCATCCACTGGGGCGCGTACTCGGAGCTTGCGCGCGGCGAATGGGTGATGAACCGTGAGCGCTGGCCGATCGAGGAGTACGAGCAGGTCGCTCGCGCCTGGGACCCGGAACGCTTCGAGCCGCGCGAGTGGGTGCGCATGGCGCAGGACGCGGGGATGCGCTACCTGGTCTGCACCAGCAAGCACCACGACGGCTTCTGCCTCTTCGACAGCGAGCACAACGATTACAACACCGTGGCCACCATCGGCCGCGACCTGATGGCAGAGCTTGCTGAAGCCTGTCATGAGGCGGGCCTCAAGCTCGGCTTCTACTACTCGCTGAAGGACTGGCACCATCCGGACTACGAAGCAGGCGGGCGTGGTGACGAGACGGCTCACGCGCGCTTCATTGAGTACACGCAGGGACTCGTGCGCGAGCTTTGCACCAATTACGGCGATCTCGCGATCCTCTGGTACGACGGCGGCGGCCTCCACGATGGCGAGGGCTGGCACGCCGACGAGATGAACGCGATGGTGCGCGAGCTTCAGCCCGGCATCGTGATCAACAACCGCTCGCGCGCGCCCGAGGACCACGACACGCCGGAGCAGCACATCAGCGCGTCGCCGCCGGACCGCGCCTGGGAGACCTGCATGACTATGAACGGCTCGTGGGGGTGGCACGCTGGTGACTCGCAGTGGAAGTCCACCGGCGAACTCATCGCGACACTCGCCCGCATCAACTCACTCGGCGGCAATCTGCTGCTCAATGTCGGGCCGAAGGGCGACGGCAGCTTTCCGCCTGAGTCGGTCATCCGCCTGCAGGAGATCGGCGAGTGGATGGACCTGCACGGTGAGGCGATCTACGGGACCCGCCGGGGCCCCTTCGAGTGGGGCTGCTTCGGTTACACTACAGTGCGACACAGTTTCGCGTACCTGCACATTACGAAGTGGGTGGGGGAGGAACTGTGTGTGGGCATGATGAAGAGCCCCGTGCGTTCGGCGAGCCTGCTCGCCACCGGTGAGGCGCTCGACTTCGAGCAGCGCGAGGACCGCCTCTTTATCCGCGGATTGCCGCCGCGGGCCTATGCCGATCCTCTCGCCACCGTGGTGAAGCTGGAGCTTGACGGCGAACCGGAGGCTTACCCGCGCTGGCTGTAGAGTTGGCCAATCAGGTGAGGCTGACGTTCTCATGATCGCGAGAGAGAGTCTGAGGGGATTGTCGGGAGGTAGCTGATGGTTTCCGGTGCGGCGCTTGGGCTCTGGTACCTGCTTTGCGTACTGATGCTGGTGTGGCCGATGCGCAAGCTTCCGCATTACCGCGAGGTGTCGCGTGCGGCGCTGTGGATGGCTGTTCCCTGGGCGATTATCGTCGCGTCAATGATGGGTGGCGCCCATACTGAGAACATGACTCTCGACTTCATCCAGGCCGCCGCAGGGCTTCCGCTGGCCTATATCGTCTTCTACGACTGGGGCCTGGTGTTCATCCTTCTGCCGTTAGCGCTGGTTCAGTGGCTCGCAACGAGCGAGAAGTTGCTGGAGTCCGGCAAGTGGCTGGAGGTGCAGTTCGAGACCTACTTCCGCAATCAGCCGCGTCTGGCCTTCGTGATGGCCCTGACGCTTTACATGCCATGGCTCATGTGGGTCATCTTCGCCGCGCGACTTGGATAGCCTGTCCCCGAATTGGCTGCATAATGACGCGCTTCACAACAGATGACGCACATCACAGGAGACATCCAATGCCGAAGAGAGTGGGCGTGCTGGCGCTGCAGGGCGATTTCCGCGAGCACATTGAGACACTGAACGAGATCGAGGGCGTCGAGGCCCGTCTCGCGAAGACGCAGGAGAGCATCGAGGCCTGCGACGCGCTGGTAATCCCGGGGGGTGAGAGCACCACCATCGGCAAGCTGATGAAACGCTTCGGACTCGATGAACCGGTGCGCGAGATGGCCGAGGCGGGTAAGCCGATATTCGGCACCTGCGCGGGCATGATCGTGCTGGCGAGGGAGATCGTCGGGAGCGAACAGTGGCGCCTTGGACTCATGGACATCACCGTTGAGCGCAATGCATTTGGGCGCCAGGTGGACAGCTTCGAGGTGGATCTGCCGGTAAAGGGCATCGAGGAGCCGGTGCGGGCGATCTTCATTCGCGCGCCCTATGTGCGCGAGGCTCGCGAGGAGTGCGGCGTCGAGGTGCTGGCGACCTTCGAGGACAGAATCGTGCTCTGTCGCCAGGGCAACCTGCTGGCGAGCGCCTTCCACCCCGAGCTTACCGATGACCGACGCCTGCAGCGGTACTTCCTCGAAATGATCGGGAACTGAGGACGCTTATGCTGGTATGCATCGGGCGAAGACCGACGAGGACCGCTCTCGGTCCTTCAACGCCGGTCCGAAGCTCTGAAAGTTACACCCGAGTCGAGCGGAGGTGGCGTGATGAAAGGCGTAATACTGGTCGGAGGTCTCGGCACGAGACTCCTGCCTATGACGCGTGTTACGAATAAGCACCTGCTGCCCGTCGGGCGCTTCCCGATGGTTTACTATCCTCTGTACATACTCGTTGAGGCAGGTATCCGCGACATCATGATTGTGACGGGCGGCAATGCTCCCGGCGACTTCATGGAACTGCTTCACGACGGCTCCGAGTTCGGCCTCCAGCACCTCACCTTCACCTACCAGCGCGGCGCAGGTGGCATCGCGGATGCGCTTGGCCTCGCCCGAAACTTCGTTGGCGATGAGCGCGTGGCCGTGATGCTCGGTGACAACATCCTCGGTGGATCGATCCGCGAGCATGTCGAGGCGTACCGTCGGCAGCGCTCCGGCGCGAAGATACTGCTGCGACGCGTGCATGACCCGCAGCGTTTCGGCGTAGCGGAGATCGACGAGGCCGGCAATGTGCTGGCGATCGAGGAGAAGCCGGAGCAGCCGACGACCGATCTTGCGGTTGTGGGGGTGTACATGTACGATCAGCGCCTCTGGGAGATACTGCCTACTCTGACACCATCGGCACGCGGCCAGCTTGAGATCACCGATGTCAACAACGCCTATCGCGAGGCGGGAGAGTTGACCGCCGAGGTGCTGGAGTGCGAGTGGTCGGATGCGGGTACCCCGGAGAGTCTCTTCCGTGCTGCGGAGATCACTCGCGCATCCGAGTTCTGGCATGTCGCCGACCTGCCTGCGGGCGAATGAGCGCCCCGCGGTGATGGCAACGAGAAGGCCAATACTACCCCGGAGGGATAAGCCCCGGTGAGCGAAGAGAGGCCCGAAAGTCGAACACCACCCGGCGATCAGCCGATCACCTCCCTCGCGCAGGATGCGATGGACTGGAGGAAGTACATCTACGCCCTGCTGCGAACCCTCGAGCGCGCGGAGACGCCGTTCGTGCTTGGTGTATATGGCGGCTGGGGCTCGGGCAAGACCAGCTTCGTGAACTGTCTCGGCGACGCCGCGAAGCAGGAGGAGTGGCCGCGTCGCGGTGAGCAGGAGAATGAGAATCCCGAGACCGACGCGCACAGGTACGACTGGCGCGTGGTGAAGGTCAATCCGTGGGAGTGCGACACTCCCGAGGACGCGAAGCGACTGATCGCGACGAGCCTGTGGCGTGGGTTCTTCAACGAGGCGCGCTGGGCCAGTTGGCATGAAGGCCGAATGAAGTTCCGCGCAATTGGCAGAACGAGCGACAGTGCGGCCACCCGCGTGGTCAAGGGGATCAGCAATGCCTTGAACCTGGGCGGCGTCGGGGACGCCGTCGAGGCCATGTTCTCCAGCGATGCGAGCATCGCCCAGGTATTCAGAGGCTACTTCCGCGAGGACCTGAAGCTTGCCCTGCGCGAGAAGAAGAATGCAGACAGGCCTGCTCGGGTATTGGTCATCATCGACGACCTCGACCGCTGTCGGCAAGAGGTCATCCCCGAGGTACTGGAGACGATCAAGCTCTACCTCGATCAGGAGGGCTGCGTCTTCGTCCTCGCGGCAGACCCCACGCGAATCGGGCAGGTCCTCGGCGCAGCATACGCCCCGAAAGACGTGGAGGGGAAGCCTCAGGACGCCGAACAGGTCGGCCAGCGCTACCTCGACAAGATCGTCCAGCTTCCGTTCTGGGTTCCGCGCATGGACGACGACGCGGCTGAACGCTTCTTCGATGAATGTGCCTGTATGCTCCATCCCGAGGTGGCCATCGGCGACGACATGCGCGCGTTGCTGATCGACCATGTCCTGCAGCGCAATCCGCGTTCGATCAAGCGCTTCTGCCTTACGCACGGGTTGCTCGCGGAGGTCGGGGATGATCTCAACGGCGACAAGCTGGCGAAGATGCTGGCGATCGATTGGTACTTCCCCGGAATGCGCAAGGGATACGTCAGGCCCGGCCACGGGGCCTCGTTGCTGTTGGAGGATCAGCGCGTTGCCCGCGGGGAGGCGGAGGAAGGAGAAGATTTTGTCAAAGCGCGCACAACCTTCATGCCACACGAGGACGCGAAGCAGTATGCTGCGCGACTGGGGAACCCGCGGTTGATCAGGATACTCGCGGCGAAACCGGCGTTTGAGGACAAAGAGGATGTCGATCGGTATTTCGATCTGACTTCTGCAGGACCGTCGCAGACTGATCCTGAGGATGAGTTCCAGGCTGCACTGAAGATGCTGGAGGCCGACAGTCCAGAAGAGCGCCGCCAGGGGTTCAGACTGCTGGCAGAGACTGGCGATAAGCGGGCCGTCGAGCCGCTGCTCGAGCGGTTGGGGGACGAGAATGCGGACGTGCGCGGGAACGCGGCGGGTGCGCTGGGCCTGATCGGCGACGCGCGTGCGGTAGAGCCGCTGATCGAGCGGCTGAAGGACGAGAATGCGCACGTGCGTTATGCAGCGGCGGTGGCGCTGAGCGGGATCGGCGACGAGCGGGCGGTAGAGACGCTGATCGAGCTGCTGGGGGACGAGGGGGCGAGCGTGCGCTGGGGAGCGGCGAGGGCGCTGGGCGAGATCGGCGACGAGCGCGCGGTAGAGCCGTTGATTGAGTGGCTGGGGGACGAGGATGCGAACGTGCGCAGCATGGCGGCGAGGGCGCTGGGCAAGTTGGGCGACGAGCGGGCGGTAGAGCCGTTGATCGAAGTGCTGGGGGAGGACGATGTGTTCGTGCACGACTTAGCGGCGGGGGCGCTGGGCTGGATCGGCGACGAGCGGGCGGTAGAGCCGTTGATCGAAGTGCTGGGGGAGGACGATGTGTTCGTGCGCAGGAGAGCGGCGGGGGCGCTGGGCAGATTCGGCGCGGCTGCGGAGGCAGCCCTGCCACGGCTTCGGGAACTGAAGGGAGAGGATGAAGACGAATCGGTCCGCGAGAAGGCGCGCGAGGCCATAGAGAGGATCGAAGCCGCCAAGGCCGAGCAGGAGGCGGGCGAGCAGTCGGAGTCGGACGCCGAAGACGAGTAGAGTCGAACACGGCACAGGCCGGAACGGGGTCCGGCCTCTCCAACGACAGGCGCCGCCGGCCTTCGGCGCTGCGCGCCGACCCTCGCGGGGGCGCGAGGGCCACAACCACAACGGCTGACGGCGGACGACGCGGGCGGATAGTACATGCGTCGCTGGGACGGCAACGGCGCACGCCGGACGCATGCAAGTCACATGCGTTGCTTTGACGGGATCACTCCGCCCGCTTTTTGACAACCCCCTCGCGCCCGCGTATAATCGCTTTGTGGCGCCAGTGCGGGCCGCCGCTACACCACGTACAGACCCGCCGTCCGGGAGAGCTCTCGCGACGGCAGCTTTTCGTGCTTCTCCAAGGGAGGATCGACCTGTGGCAGGCATCAGCCGGGCTCTGGTAAGCGTTTCCAATAAGAATGGTATCGTCGATTTCTGTGAGGTTCTCACAGAGATGGGTGTCGAGATACTCTCGACCGGCGGCACCATGCGCGCCCTGCAGGACGCGGGGCTTCCCGTCACCGCGGTCGATGAGTACACCGGCTTCCCCGAGATGATGGACGGGCGCGTCAAGACCCTTCATCCGAAGATCCACGGCGGTCTGCTCGCTCTGCGCGACAACGAAGAGCACATGGCCGAGGCCGAGGCCAACGATGTGCAGATGATCGACATGGTGGTGGTGAACCTCTACCCCTTCGAGCAGACCATCGCGCAGGAGGGCGTCAGCCTCGAAGAGGCGGTCGAGCAGATCGACATCGGCGGGCCGTCGATGGTGCGCTCCGCGGCGAAGAACTTCCGCGACGTGACAATCGTGCCGGACCCGTGCTACTACGAACTCATCATCGAGGAGCTTCAGGCCAACGACGGTGAGACCACGCTGGAGACGCGGCAGGCGATGGCGCTTGCGGCCTTCGAGATGACCTGCCGCTACGATGCCTCGATATCCTGCTACCTGCGCGCACAGTTCACCGACGAGGAGGCGCTGCCGGCGGTGATCGCGCCGAAGCTGCGTCGGATAGCCGATCTGCGCTACGGCGAGAACCCGCATCAGAGCGCCGCGCTCTACCAGGATCTTGGAGCGAATGAGCCGGGCGTGGCGGGTGCTATACAGCTTCACGGCAGGGAGCTTTCGTTCAACAACTACCTCGATCTGACCGCGGCGCTGGAGTCGGCGCGCGACTTCGAGGAGCCGACCGCGATCATCATCAAACACCTCAATCCATGCGGCGCTGCATCGGCCGACACCCTCGCACAGGCTTTCGAGCACGCTTACACCGCCGACCCGGTCTCCGCCTTCGGCTCGGTGCTGGGCTTCAACCGCGTGGTGGACGCCGAGACCGCAGACGCGATCTTCAACAACGAGTGGCTTGAGGAAGTTATCAAGCCGCGCTTCTACGAGGAGAGCGGCCTTACGGACCTGACCATCATCGGCGCCTTCGTGGAAGCGATCATCGCTCCTGGATACGAGCCTGACGCGCTGGAGATACTCAAGGACCGGTCGAAGAACATGCGCATAATGCTGCTGGATGACTTCGCTCCGTCGGGTCGGGATCTGGATTTCGACATGCGCGCGATCCCGGGCGGGATGCTGGTGCAGGATCGTGATTACGCGTCGGTGCCGCCCGATGACTGGGAGATCGTGACGGAGGTCAAGCCGACCGACGAGCAGATACGCTCGATGGTATTCGCCGACAGGATCGCAAAGCACGTGAAGTCGAATGCGATCGTGCTGGTGCAGGGAACGCATCTGGTTGGGTGTGGATCAGGGCAGATGAGTAGAGTCGACAGTTCCATCATCGCCGCGCGCAAGGCGGGGGAGAGGGCGGCCGGTTCGGTGCTGGCGTCGGATGCGATGTTCCCCGCGCGCGACGGCCTCGACGAGGCGGCGGCAACCGGTTGCTCGGCGATCATTCAGCCGGGCGGATCGCGGCGCGACGACGAGGTCATCGAGGCCGCGAACGAGCACGGCATCGCGATGGTGATGACCGGGATGAGGCATTTCTGGCATTGAGCGAGGGAGCAGGAGGATAGCCGGATGAAGTATGACGGTCATAGTGAGTTGGTCAAGGCGGGGCCGCGGCGTCTGCAGGATGCGCAGGAGCTGCTTGAGCCTCCGACGCTGGAGCCGAACAGATCAGATGCGAACTATCGGCATCTTTGTGCTGCACAGTACCTCGCTGGGTATGCTGTCGAATGCGTGTTGAAGGCCTACATCATTCTGCTATTGGACCAACGTAGCAACCAACACTTTGCGAGGTGGTCACAGGTTATCAGTCACTTCGCGAAGCAGCCTTCGGGGTCCAACCTGAGCGGAGCGGCTTCCCACGATCTCAAAGAGCTCATCGATGTCTCGGAACTGGAGCAAGAACTGGATTCGGATGAGCAGATGAAGCGCAACTGGGGGATCTGCAATAAGTGGGACTACAACACGCGCTATCGCCCTGATCCAATGATGAACTGCGCAAGAGTGGCTGAGTTCGTGGATGCCTGTCGCGCCACATCTGAGTGGGTTCGGAATCGCCTGCCCTTCCATTAGAGTAGGAGGAACTGAAGATGGCTTCCACCACGTTCGACTACGCCAAGATCTCGCAGCAGACGAAGGACGTACTGGCTGAAGAGATACCTAATGCCATGGTCTCCACCGAAGAGGGCTTCGGCGGTCGGGTGCATGTCAAGATAGTCAGTGATCGGTTCGACGGGATGAGCGAGCGCGAGAAGCAGGAGTACGTCTGGCAGATTCTGAGAACCAGACTCGAAGCAGACGCACAGGCCATAAGTTTCGTGCTCCCTTACGGTTCCGACGAGCTTTCCTGAGAGGATGAGCCGGGCTTATGAAGACACTCGCAATATACCAGGCGCGGGGCGGTCCGGGTAGGCGCCCCGCTTTCCGATGCGAGTAAGCGGAGAGTGGGGTACAGCGAACGGCGCCATGCCTGAATTGCAGACCGGGTAAGCACCCGGCATACAGAGAGAACAAGAGCGGTGCGAACCGCCATGGAGGCATGATGACAATGAGCATAATGACGCGAACACTGGCACAGGCCGACCCGGAAGTCGCGGAGATCATCCACAACGAGCTGGAACGGCAGCAGGATACGCTGATGCTGATCCCATCGGAGAACTACGCGTCGCGCGCGACGATGGCTGTAACCGGCTCTGTTATGACCAACAAGTACACCGAGGGCTATCCCGGTAAGCGCTACTATAATGGCTGTATGTACTATGATGAGATCGAGAATCTCGCGCGCGACCGGGCGAAGGCGCTCTTTCGTGCCGATCATGCAAACGTCCAGCCACATACCGGATCGACCGCCAACATGGCGGCCTACTTCGCCATGCTTGAGCCGGGCGACACGATCCTCGCAATGAAGCTCGAGCATGGTGGGCATCTTACCCACGGCCACGCTGTGAATTTCAGCGGCAAGCTCTACGACGCGCACTTCTACGGCCTCTCCGAGGAAACCGATCAACTCGACTACGACCAGGTGCGGGAGCGGGCGCATGAGGTGAAGCCGAAACTCATCGTGTGCGGGGCGAGTGCGTATCCGCGAGTGATCGACTTCCGACAGTTCCGCGAGATAGCGGATGAGGTGGGCGCTCTATTGCTGGCGGACATCGCCCACATCGCGGGACTCGTGGCGGCGGGCGCGCATCCTGACCCGGTACCGACCTGTCACGTGGTGACATCTACTACTCACAAGACGCTGCGAGGGCCGCGCAGCGCATTCATCCTTTCCACAGATGAGTGGGCGCGCGAGATAGACCGCGCGGTCTTCCCCGGCCTGCAGGGCGGCGCGCTGATGCACGTGGTCGCTGCGAAAGCGGTGGCTTTCAAGGAGGCGCAGAGCCTGTTCTTCCGCGAATACCAGAGGCAGATCATGCGCAACGCGCAGGCGCTGGCCGGTGTTCTGCAGGAGGAGGGCTTGAAGCTGGTCAGCGGTGGCACCGACAATCACCTCATGCTGGTCGATCTGCGCAATCTGGAGATCACCGGGCGGCAGGCCGCGGACCTTCTGGAGGAGGCCGGGATCGTGGTTAACAAGAACGCCATCCCCGGCGATCCGCTGCCACCAAACGAGACCAGCGGGATTCGTCCCGGCACCCCGGGGCTTACCACTCGCGGGATGCAGGAGCCCGAGATGGACCAGATCGGGAAGATGATGGCACGGGTAATTCGCCAGGGCAGGGAGGACGACACGGTACTCGCCGAGGTGCGCTCACAGGTGAGAGAGTTGTGCGAGGCATTTCCGATATACGAGTACCTGCCGTAACATGGACACGCCAGGCGGGACATCGCCCCCTTCGGCGTGTGTCCGGAGGGGGTGTTTGCGTGGTGGCGAAATCGGCGTCCCCGGGCGATGAGGGAAGATGCGTGAGCGGATAGTCCGAAAGATCAGCGACAATCCGGAGTTGGCTGCGTTTCTGTTAGCGGTCTTCGCGCTCGGCATTACCAACGGGGTCTTTCAGACCACGTATAACAACTACCTCGATGACGTGTTTCAGATCAGTGCCACTCAGCGGGGAATGATGGAGTTCCCGCGCGAGCTTCCCGGTTTTCTGGTGGCCTTGCTGACGGGTGCCCTCTTCTTCCTCGTGGAGAACCGGGTCGGCGCAATCGCAGCTCTGCTGACCGGCATCGGGATGTTCGGCCTCGGTCTGGTGGAGCAGAGTTGGGCGGGTCTGCTCATCTTCACCGTTGTCTGGAGCATGGGCCAGCACATCGATATGCCCATGCGCAGCGCAATCGCCATGAGTCTCGGTACCGACCGCCAGCACGGTCGCAGGCTCGGTCAGGCCGCCGGGACCAGGGTCGGCGCAAATGTGGTTGGCGCGCTCTTCGTCTGGCTGGTCATCGACTACGTCGGGCAGAACTACCTGTTGACGTTCTTCTTTGGCGGAGTCGCGGCGATGGTAGCGGCGCTGCTCTATCTACGCATCAGGCTCCAACCGACCTATCACCAGCGCGAGAAGCTGGTGATTCGCAAGGAGTACAGCGTTTACTATGCGCTCTCCACCATCTACGGCGCGCGCAAGCAGATATTTGTCACCTTCGCACCGTGGCTGCTGGTGACAATCTACGGTGAACCCGCCTCAACAATCGCGAAACTGTGGATCGCGTCATCGGTGATTGGGGTATTCTTCCATCACGGCCTCGGGACCCTGATAGACACCTGGGGGGAACGCAATGTCCTCATCGCAGATGGCTTCGTAGTTGCGCTGATCTGCCTCGGGTACGCATTCGCTGAGAATATTGGACTTCCGGGAGCCTGGCCGGTCCGGTTGATCTACGTATTGTATGTATGCGATCACATGCTGCTGGGGATAGAGAACGCGCGAAGCGCCTACCTGGCGAAGATCGCGCAACGGCCGGAGCACGTATCCGCGTCGCTGTCCATGGGTATCACGCTGAACCACCTGGTCGCGATGTTGGTGCCGTTCTTCGGTGGAGCGTACATCTGGGATGTCTTCGGCCACCAGTGGGTCTTCGTGGCGGGTGCCGCGGTCTCACTGGTGACGATGATGATCGCGACGCTCGCGCGAACGCCCCGATATGGTGAAGGAGCGCCCGAGCGTAGAGAAGATGACGGAGTGAAGCGGCTGGCGCGTCGCGACGGGGAGACGGGCAGGGATGAACTACACGGAGACGATTGAGTGGCTCGAGGAACTGGCGAACCCCGAGCGAACCGGCCTTGACCGCAGCTTCAAGGATCGGATGACGCTCGAGCCGACGCTGCGGCTGATGGAGCTGCTCGGGAATCCGCACAATCGCCTCCATGCGGTGCATATTGCCGGCACCAAGGGCAAGGGGTCGGTCGCGGCAATGGTCGAGGCGGCTGCTCGCAGCGCGGGCCACCGAACGGGGCTCTTCACCTCGCCGCATCTGATCTCCTGGCGGGAGCGCATACGTATCGACGGGCGGTGTGCAGGCGAAGCTTCAATTGCGGCGGCGGCGAGCCGCGTGAGGCCCGCTGTCGAGGCCGTCGAGGATGAGGGGCCGACGCCGCCGAGCTTCTTCGAAGCATGCACGGCCATGGCCTTTCTCATCTTCGCGGATGCTACCCTCGATCTGTGTGTCCTGGAAACGGGACTCGGCGGTCGGCTTGACGCGACGAACGTAATCACTCCGCTGGTGTCGATAATCACCACGCTCGGGATGGATCATGCCGAAATACTGGGCAACACTGTGGAGGAGATCGCCGGAGAGAAAGCCGGGATCATCAAGCCCCGGGTGCCGGTGGTAGTCGCACCCGGAGCAGAGAGCGTAATTACGGTATTGCGAGACCGGGCGCAGCAGGTCGGAGCCGAGTTGACCGTCGCGGAACCATTCAACGTCCATCCGGTCCACCCGATCTCGGCTGAACACGTGGAGGCCGATCAGGTTCCCGTGCCGGTGGAGGTGCTTTCGGGACGGATAAATGGCGAGGCAACGGCGGTACGCCTGCCCCTGCCCGGTACGCACCAGGCGACGAATATCGGCGTGGCCGCGGAGGCTTGCGGGACTCTTACTCGGCTTGGGCAGGTCGAGATATCCCCGGACGAGTTCCGCAGGGGCCTCGAAGCGCTAAGATGGCCCGCACGAGTGCAGCTGGTAGAAGCAAGGCCGTGGCTGGTCGTGGACTGCGCGCATAACGGGGAATCCGCGCGGGCGCTGATGAGCGCGCTGCGCAGGCACCTTCAGTATGACCGGCTTCTCGTGGTCATCGGGCTGTCCTGCGACAAACCGGTGCAGGCGATCGCGGCGGAGTTGCCCGCGGATCTTGCGATCATCACGCAGGCATCAATCGCGCGGGCAATGCCTGCAGAAGCGGTGGCCGTCCACGGTTCTAGATACTGGAAGCGCATAGAGGTGATAGAGAGTCCCGCCCTGGCGCTGTCTCGAGCACGGGAGCTTGCCGGTCCGCGAGATCTGATCTGTGTGACCGGCTCCTTCTTCATCATCGATGATCTGGCCAGTGAAGGACACCTGAAGATCGGCATCTGCGACAGGTAGAGTTCAGCCTTCGTTCATCCGACATGCCTCACGAGCTTCGAAATAGCCGCCAGTTGGGCGACTCGTAAGTCACGCACCGCTCTGGTATAATCCATCGACACCGAAAGACAGTTCTCGCATTTGAGAGGCGTTCACAATGGTCATTATCGTCGAATCTGGCGCGGATGAAGAAACGGTTGAGAATCTGATAGATAAGGTAGCGTCGCTCGGCTTCACACCACACCCGATCTACGGGGTTGAGAAGACCGTAATTGCGGTCGTTGGTGAGAAGACGCAGGAGAAGATCGACATTCTCGAGACGATGCCCGGTGTCCAGCAGATCATTCCGATACTGAAACCCTATAAGCTGGTCGGTCGGGAGGTGAGAAGCGAGCCCTCGGTCATTGATATCACCGACGCCGTCTCGATCGGTGGAGACAGGTTCATAGTAATGGCGGGGCCGTGTGCGGTCGAGAGTTACGAGCAGTTCAGCACGATCTCACAGTACGTGAAGAACGCCGGCGCGCAGGTGCTGCGCGGGGGCATATTCAAGCCAAGGACCTCCCCGCATGATTTCCAGGGACTGCGCGAGGAGGGCATCCCCCTGGTCGAGGCGGTGAAAGAGGAGATCGGCCTGCCCTTTATCACTGAGGTGGTCGATGTGCGGGACATTGAACTGCTGCACGATGTCGCCGACATCTACCAGGTGGGGGCGCGCAACATGCAGAATTTCGCGCTGCTGACCGAACTCGGCAAAGTTGACCGTCCGGTAATGCTCAAGCGTGGAATGTCCGCCACTATCGAGGATCTTCTGCAGGCCGCCGAGTACGTGGTGGTCGAGGGCAACGATGATGTGATACTGTGCGAGCGTGGGATCAGGACCTTCGAGACCTGCACGCGCAACACGCTGGACATCTCTGCGGTAGTGGCGCTCAAGCGTTTCAGCCACCTGCCGGTAGTGGTCGATCCCAGTCACGCCTGCGGCCGCGACTGGATGGTGCCCGCGCTTGCGAAAGCCGCGGTTGCGGCCGGAGCGGATGGGCTGCTGATAGAGACGCATGATCGTCCGCAGGAGGCACAGGTTGACGGTGCACAGTCATTGACGCCTTCCACGTTCGACCGGATGATGCAGGACCTTTCGGCGTTCGTTGAGGCCGCCGGCAGGACGCTGTGACCCTCGCCAGATCGGATGCACTCGCCGGATATCGCAGCCCTGTGCGGTCTGCATCGGCGCAATCCGTGCCGCATTGACTCAACGCGGCACGGATTGCTACTATGACGATGGCAATCGTACTGCTAACCCCCCGGCGTTTTCAGGAGACTTCGACAGATGGCCGGCAACACTGACCACGGTCGTGCGATCAATCAGCGCAGTGTGAAGATCATCGCGCTCGTTCTGGTACTGGCGCTCATCGGAGCGTACTTCTCGTTCCTCTACGTCGATCAGCCGGCCGCCGACGCCGAGATGGCGTGGACCGAGGGGCCTGTCATGGAGTGGGCAATCCGAATCGCCATCTGGGCGGGCAACTGGCAGCTCGGCCCCCTGATCATAGCAATCGTGCTGATAGCAGGGCACAGGCACTGGCGCCCGCTGCTCAAATCACTGGCCTTCGCCTACCTGCTGCGCACCGCGGTGGTGGAATGGATGAAGACGGCCACGGGCCGTCCGCGCCCATATCAACTCGCTGATGCGTCCGTCTTCCACGGCTTCGGCGGGGGAGCCGCATTCCCATCGGGGCACGCATCCTTCAGCTTCATGTTTGCTGTGATCGTGGGCGAGTGGTTTCCACGCTGGCGTCCACTGACCTACGGCTTCGCGGTCTTCGTCTCACTCTCGCGCATACTCAACCACGCACACTTCGTCTCGGACGTGATCGTCGGCGCAGTGATAGGTGTTGTGACGGGCCTTATCGCCCTTCACTTCTGGCCGCCGGTCAGAGAGCGTAATCGGGAGGAACCGGCCGGGCGGAAGCGGCAGCGGAGTCGTCCCCCGGGGCGCCAGAAGGACGCTCTCACGAATCGGGCCGAGGCCGGTCGGCGCTATGCGCTGATCACGCTCTACATCGTCCTTACCGTCGCGGCCGCCGTGCTTGCTATCTTCTATCTGGATCCGTTGCGTGCTCCGGTGCAGTCGGACGCGGTCCAGTCGCGGCCGATACAGGCTCTGGGACATCTTGGAAGACTGCTGGGGACGTGGGACGTCGCCCCGGCGATCTTCGCCGTCGCGCTGATTGCGGCGGGCTGGCGCTGGCGTTTCATGCTGCGATCGCTGGTGGTTGGCTACGCGGTGCAGACCTCGGTCACGGAGGGTCTCAAGTGGCTGATCGGTCGCCCCCGGCCACGCGACATGGATGATCCATGGCTCTTCTTTGGTCCGGGCGCCGGCCATCAGAGCATGCCATCGAGCCACGCGTCTTTCGCCTTCATGTTTGCGGTCGTGCTGGCGGGGTACTTCCCGCGTCTGAAGTGGCCTCTCTATGGTTTCGGCGTCTTCATCGCACTCACGCGCGTGGTGCTGAACGCCCACTACGTCTCAGACGTCATCGTCGGCGGATTGATCGGTGTGCTGGCGGGAATGCTCGTGCTTGCGATCTGGCCGCCACCGGATGCTCGCGGACGGCGCTCGGAAGACAGCGGAAGACCGGATGGCACGGATCAACGATCTCAGAGATCGTCTCACGTGAAAGGTGAGCAACGGACCGCCACCACACCCGAGATCACAGTAAGCTCATCCACAGGCTCGGAATTCGGGGTGAGGCACGAGCCTGCGCCGTGGCGTTCGTTGACACTGAGGCCGGTCAACGGGGGCCATGTAGGTGTAATGAAAGCGGGACGCGTCGAGGGGGAAGCGACGCGCCCCGAAGTGCCCCTCGCGGGGCACAAACCTGTTTGATCCTGTTCAGTATGCGTAGAGATTGCCGTAGGGTCGGCTGCTCCACGGGTAGAGCTTCACGAAGTCTTCCGTCGAGAATCGTGCCGGATCGATGTCGAACGTCGCACAGTAATCGAGGATGATTGCTTCGAGCATTTCCGCGTCCTGTCCAGTGACTTCCTCTACGGCGACCTCCGCCCCAAGCTGGTATTCCTCGATCTCGCCGCGGACAAACATCATGCCTCCATGCATACCAGTGCCACAATAGCGTCCCACCGGCGACCGATCGGCATTCTCTCGGTTCAGGACGACAATGACTCCGCCGCCCATGTACTCTCCGAGATAATCCCCCGCCGTCGTACCAACGACTATCACCGGCAGTCTCTCTCTGTATGCCTTACAGTGAATGCCACAGCGGTATCCTACCAGGCCCTCGACGAAGATCGCGCCACCGCGCATCGAGTGACCGAGGATATCGCCGGCATCGCCGCTAATCGCGATGCTCCCGGCGTTCATCGTATTACCGGTGCCATCCTGAGCGTTAGAGTTGACAATGATCTCCGCGCCGTCCATGAAGGCAGCGAGGTCGTTACCCGGTGTACCGCTTATCTCAATGCGCACCCCGGACTTCAGTCCGGTCCCAATGTAACGATGTCCGAGCACATTGTCAAGGAATAACTCGAATTCCCCATCATTGACAGCCTCGTGGATCATCTGATTGAGTTCGCGATAATGTAGCCCGCTTGCGTCTATTCTCATTATCTACGCTCCGTCCCGGACAAAACTTGCTCACGATAGTCCCTGGGTAGTGAGATCAGCCCGAACTCATCGGTAAGCAACAGATCGCGGAAGGCGGAGACATCGACCTGCTCGCGGATAAGCCCGGTCACGATCCCGGCCCGTTCGATCTCACCCACGAACACCGCGCCCACGATCCGATCACCGTGCAGCACGATCTTGCGGTAAGTGTACGCATCTTCGTCAAGCTGCATCAGTTCCTCGTATTCACCGTCGAGCGCCTCGGTCACGCCCACGGAGATGGTCGGCAGGTCCACGACGTTCACCGCGTTCATCACCAGGCCGCCGTGCCAGGTGGCGTCATCGCCGGCCATATTGCGCCCGGCGATCGTGCCCTGCCGGTAGGCGTTGGGGAAGATCGCGATGCATCGCTTCTCACCGCAGATTAGCTCGCGCGCCTGGGCGACGTCCCCGGCGGCGTAGACGCCCTCGGCGCTCGCGCGCATCTGATCATCGACGACTATGCCACGATCGGTCTCGATACCGCTGCCCTCGACGATCGAGGTATCCGGCAGCACACCGATGGCGAAGATCACGAGTTCGCACGGGATGGTGTCGCCGTCGGTCAGGCGCGCTGCCACGACGCGGCCATCCTGCGCGAGTATCTCGCAGGTGGTGGTGCTGCAGCGCACTTCGACGCCCTCGTCGGCCAGCCGCTTCTGTGCCAGGCGCGAGGCGGTCTCGTCGAAGGTGGCGCTGAGCATGCGGTCGGCAAGCTCTACCACGGTGGTGTCGATGCCCAGCGCGATCAGCGCCTCGACGGACTTGAGGCCGATCAGGCCGCCTCCGACCACGACGGCGGATTGAACGCCGCGCTCCTCGATGAAGGCGCGCAGCGCCTCCGCGTCATCCCACGTGGTGAAGGTGAAGACACCCTCTGCATCCGTGCCGGCGACATCGCCGGGCACGATCGGTGTCCCGCCCACCGCAAGCAGCAGTTTCTCGTACTCCAGCGTCCGCCCGTCGGCGGTATGCACCGCCCGCGCCTCCGGATCGACCGAGGTCACCTCGGTGCCCAGCAGCGTGTTCACCTTCGCCCGCTCATACCAGTCCTCGGGCCGGTAGAGCATCTGCGCTTCATTCACCTTCCCGCCCAGCAGGTAGGTGATGAGCGGGCGCGAGTACGTGTGATGCATTTCCTTCGCGACGAGGGTGATCTCGCCGTCTGGGTCCACCTCGCGAATGCCGCTCACGGCGGCGATGGCGGCCACGGAGTTGCCCACGATCAGGTATTCACTCTTCATCTTCAAGCACCAGCGCCTCGTTGGGGCAGTTCTCGACGCAGACAGGGACTTCCTCGCCGCTGCACAGGTCGCACTTGGAGGCGATCTTTCCGTCCGGGCCGGGCCGGATCGCGCCCGCGTCGCAGACCATGATGCACATCCAGCAGCCGACGCAGCGGTCGGTATCACACAGCACCGCGCCGGTCTCCGGATCGCGGTAAAGCGCCCCGGTCATGCACGCTTCGATGCACAGGGCGTCATCGCAGTGGCGGCACTGCAGGGCGAAGGACTCGTAGCCGAGGCGCTCCACCTGCACCGCGGGAACGATCTCGTCGCGCTGCTCGCGGTAGGCCTTGATGATCTTCTTCGACCGCGAGTGCTGTACCAGGCAGTGCACCTCACACAGCCCGCAGCCGACGCAGTATTGCTCGTGGATCATGATGCGTTTCATTGCTCGATGCTCCCATGCGGCCTGTAAACGGTTCGGCACAATCCGTGGCACGGACACTCCTGTCCGTGCGCCGTCGGGCTCTCTCCCGCTTCGCCTTACTCTCCCGCGGCGCTGATGCCCAGGATCGCAAGCTCCCGGTCGGACATGTTCACGCCGCGAATGTGATCGCGATTGCCGCGCAGACTCTCGATCGCGTTGATCCCCATCCCGCCCATGATCTCCTGGATCTCGTGGCTCCAGCTTTCCAGGACGTTCACCAGGCGCCTGGTGGCGATGTTCGGATTCAGGCGGCGGGTCAGCGCCGGATCCTGGGTAGCGATGCCCCAGTTGCACTTGCCGGTGTAACACTTCTGGCAGAGATGGCAGCCCATCGCGACCAGCGCGGCGGTGCCGATGTAGCAGGCATCCGCGCCGAGCGCGATCGCCTTCACCACGTCCGCCGCGCAGCGGAAGGAACCCGCTACGATCAGTGAGGCCTCGTGCCGAATGCCCTCCTCGCGCAGTCGCGCGTCGACGGCGGCGGTAGCGAACTCGATCGGAATGCCGACGTTGTCGCGGATCATCGTCGGCGCCGCGCCGGTGCCCCCTCTGTAGCCATCGATCGCCACGAAGTCCGCGCCCGCGCGCACCGCGCCCGAGGCGATGGCCGCGACGTGATGCACCGCCGCGATCTTCACGCCCACCGGCTTGCGATAGCGCGTCGCCTCCTTGATGGCGAAGATAAGCTGGCGCAGGTCCTCGATGGAGTAGATATCATGGTGGGGAGCGGGGGAGAGCGCGTCGGTCCCCTGTGGAATCATGCGCGTGGCCGAGATCTCCGCGTCCACCTTCTCGCCGGGCAGGTGGCCGCCGATCCCGGGCTTGGCGCCCTGACCGATCTTGATCTCGACCGCCGCCGCGGCGTTGAGGTAGTCCGCGTCCACGCCGAAGCGTCCGGACGCCACCTGCACGATCATGTTATCGGCGTACTCCGCGATGTCCTCGTGCAGTCCACCCTCGCCGGTGTTGGCGTAGGTGCCGACCTCGTGAGCGGCCTGCGCCAGCGCGATCGAGGCGTGGTAGCTGATCGATCCGTAGGACATCGCCGAGAACATCACCGGCACATGAAGCTCAAGCTGCGGCGCGATCTGCGTCTTCAGCGCCCCGTTCTCATCGAACTCCAGCGCCTGCGGCTTCTCGCCGAGGTGCGTGAGAAGCTCCATCGGCTCCCGCAACGGGTCGATGGACGGATTCGTCACCTGCGATGCGTTGAGCAGCATCCTGTCCCAGTAGACAGGAAGCTCCTCGGGATTGCCCATCCCCGTGAGCAGCACTCCGCCGTGCTCCGCCTGCTTGTAAACATTGCGGATCATCGGCGCGGTCCAGTTGGAGTTGGGGCGGAAGTCAAGCTCCACCTCACGGACGGAGACGGCGTTCGTCGGGCAGAGGGAGACGCAGCGGTGGCAGCCCACGCAAAGCTCGCTCTCGCTGAACATCTCCATGATGTCCGCGTCAAGCTCATGCACCTCGTTGGCGCACTGTCTGGCGCAGACCTCACACTGAATGCAGCGACTCTCATCGCGATCTACAACGAAATCTGATTGAACCAGCCACTTAGGCAAGGCCGACCTCTCCTGGCGGGAACGAATGTTGTCAGTATTGAGCAACGGCGCCTCCCCCGTTTTCGCGCTGCTGGTGCGCCTGGGGCAGCAGGCTCAGTGAGGCACGCCCGCGTGCAGTTGGCCGACGACCGGCTCGCCGCCATCGGGGTGCCAGACGACGTCCGGGTCGGGACAGACGGTGCGAATCGCGGCCTCCTCGGACGAGATGTACAGGCGCTCTCCACCGAGCGCGCAGACCTGCGGGCGCAGCTTGGTGCGGTCCGAGAAGCCGATCATGCGCCCGGTGCTGCCCACCACCACCGCGAAGGGGCCGTTGAGCAGCGCGCCACCGTAGACCGCGCGAACGGCCTTCGCCTGCACCTGCTCCTCCTCGGGCATGCGCTCGATCTCATCCCAGAACGGCGGCGCCATCGCTCTGCAGGCAAGCTCCAGCGGCAGGGCGTGCTTGCGCATGAGCACGTCGAACATGTACGCGATGACCTCGGTGTCGGTCTGCAGGGTGCACTCGTAGCCGAAATCGCGGAGGTAGCGCTTGTTAATGCCGTAGGACGAGATCTCGCCGTTATGCACGATCGCCCAGTCGAGCACCGAGAACGGATGCGCGCCGCCCCACCAGCCCGTGGTGTTGGTCGGGAAGCGCCCGTGCGCGATCCACGTGTACCCCTCGTACTGGTCGAGGCGGAAGTACTCGCCGATGTCCTCCGGGTAGCCGACGCCCTTGAAGCAGCCCATGTCCTTGCCGGCCGAGAACACGAAGGCGTCCATCACCTCGATGTTGATCTGCATGTGCAGTTCGACCACGAGGTCGTCCTCGTCCATGTAAGGCCGGTTCGCGTCCGGCTCGATGTTCACGAAGTAACGGTGCAGGATCGGTTCACCGGAGATGTTCGGGTGCGGGCGGGTCGGGATCGGCTCCGCGTGATGCACGATGCAGCGCTGCTCCAGCAGGGCCTCGGTTTCCACCTGCGCCTGCGGCGTGTCGAACATAAGCTGCATGCAGTACTGGTCGGCGCGGTCGGGGAAGATGCCGTAGGCGGCGAAGCCGCCGCCGAGGCCGTTGGAGCGCTCGTGCATGTTGGCTATCGAGCGGATCACGACGTCGCCGCTGAAGGGGCGACCGCTCTGATCCATGATGCCCGAGATCGAGCATCCACCCATGTCTTTGAACGGAAGTACGCGGTTGGTCGCTGTCGTCATCACTGTCACCCGATCTGAAGCTGCACTGAGCGCAGGAACTCCGCTGCAGAGGCCGCGCAGAGGCCGCAGAACGAAAGGAAGCGAGGGCGGTTCCTTCTCATACGGCCATTGCCCTCGCACGCTGACGCGCTGAGGCTACAGGATTGTCAGGTAATTGTCAAGCTCGAACTGTGATACGTGGGCGCGATAATTGTCCCACTCGATTACTTTGTTCGTGATGAACTTCTCAAAGATGTGATCGCCCAGCGCATTGCGCACAAGCTCGCTGCCACTCGTCTCACTGATCGCCTCACCGAGGCTGCCCGGAAGCGCCTCGATGCCCCGCTCCGCTCGCTGTGCCGGTGTCATCTCGAAGATGTCCTCTTCGATGGGGTCGGCAAGCTCGTAGCCCTCCTCGATGCCCTTCAGGCCCGCCGCGAGCATCACCGCGAAGGCCATATAGGGATTGCACGCGGGATCAGGGCAGCGGAACTCCATCCGGGTCGCCTGCTCCTTACCCGGCTTGTACATCGGGATGCGCACCAGCGAAGAGCGATTCCGCCTGGCCCATGCAATGTACACCGGCGCCTCGTAGCCCGGCACCAACCGCTTGTACGAGTTCACCCACTGATTCGTCACCAGCGTGATCTCGCGCGCATGGCGCAGCACGCCCGCGATGAAGCGGCGGGCTACCTCCGAAAGGTGGAACTCCGCATCTGCGTCGAAGAACGCGTTGCGCCCGTTCTGGAAGAGCGAGATGTGCGTGTGCATCCCCGATCCGTTCTCGCCCGCGATCGGCTTGGGCATGAAGGTGGCGTAAACACCGTGCTTCATCGCGATCTCTTTCACCGCCAGGCGGTAGGTCATCGCGATGTCGGCCATCTGCAGCGCCTCCGCGTAGTGCAAATCGATCTCGTGCTGACTCGGCGCGACCTCATGATGACTGTATTCGACCTCAATTCCCATCTCCTCCAGCGTCAGGATCGTGTCCCTCCGCAGGTCGGAGGCCACATCGAGCGGAGTGAGGTCGAAATATCCACCGGCATCAAGGTACTTCAGCGGCGTCTCTGAATCGCGAAAGTAGAAGTACTCAAGCTCGGGGCCAACGAACATCGAGTATCCCATCGCCTCGGCGCGCGCAAGGGCCCGTTTCAGCACCCAGCGCGGATCGCCTTCGTACGGCTCCCCGGCGGGGGTGAGAATGTCGCAGAACATGCGCGCAACGCCGGCCCCATCATTCGGGCGCCAGGGCAGGACGGAGAAGGTGGTCGGATCCGGCCGCGCGACCATGTCGGACTCATCGATCCGCGCGTAGCCCTGGATGGAGGAGCCGTCGAAGCCCATCCCCTCCTCGAACGCCGACTCAAGCTGGTTGTCGGTGATGGCGAAGCTCTTGAGAAAGCCGAGAATGTCGGTGAACCAGAACCGAACGAACTTGATGTTCTCGTCCTTGACCGTTCGCAGAACGTCCTCGCACGTTCTTGGCTGGTGCATGGGACGTAGGCCTCCCTGACTGAATTGACTTGAAGGCAGGCGGCAACCGGCTGCCGACTGCCTGTAGTGCCACAGCCATTATATCGATCTGCGTAGATCTGTCAAGGCCCCATGAGAAGTTCTCGCCGACTCGTCGGAATTGGTCGGCAATCCACGCCTCCTATCAGGCGCGACCCGCAGATCCAACTGCACACTCGCGCCATAACCATCCGGACTCCTCAAGTGTATCCACGGAGATTCCGAGGACTCCCTTGCCGGGCACGGTCTCAGATAGCCCCTTTTTCATGGTTTTCAAGCACAGAAATCAGGGAAATCCCGATGAACATCACTCCCGTAGTGAGGTATGCTGTACATGAGTTCGCAGGTACCCGGCAGGAGGAGGACGAGAAGAATGGCGATAGATCGCTCAGACCATCTCTCTCGGACACGTGGTGGCAACCGGCTCAGTTGGGTGATTATTGCACTCACGTGCGCGCTGCTGCTCGCAACAATGCTTACTTCGGAGGGCACTGCAGTCGTTCACGAAGACACCACCGCGGCGATTGCTGCAGGTGAGGAGGTTGATGACGCACAATCGGTTGCCTGGCACGAACAAGATCTGCGCTGGCCGCCTGTAAGACTCTCCGAAACAGTATCGACGGCATCCTCCGGTAGGAGCGAGATTGCCGGAAGCAACGAGACGCTTAGCATGCGGTAGGCGCATGTCGCTCGTGCGGCTTTCAGTCTCAGACTCCGGCCGTTTCGCTCTTACTGTGCCTCTGACGCCTGCTGAAGCGAGGATATCCATCTGCGCTGAGGCGGCACCGGCAGCGATTTCGCGCCCCACAGGATTCTCGGGCTTGACGAGAGCTTTTGCCTGCGGGTATAATGTTCAAGGTCAAGCGACCGGTGAATCGGGGCGTGGCGCAGCTTGGCAGCGCGCCTGCTTTGGGAGCAGGAGGCCGCCGGTTCAAATCCGGCCGCCCCGACCATATGCGTGGGAAGTATGCTCTGCGCGTTGATCGGCGAGGTGTGATGCGGGCGTAGCTCAGCGGTAGAGCGTCAGCCTTCCAAGCTGAGGGTCGTGGGTTCAAATCCCATCGCCCGCTCCAGCAAAGCGCCCGTAGCTCAGTGGACAGAGCAGCGGCCTTCTAAGCCGCGGGTCGCCCGTTCGAATCGGGCCGGGCGCGCCATTCAGTTCATCTGTCAGTGTGAGACCGGCCACGTCGCATGAGCGCACGCTGTGGAGTTCGCCGAGCGAAGCGAGGCGACACTCCTGATACGTGCAGAGCGAGGCATGTCCGTGGTGGGCGTAGCTCAAAGGTAGAGCACCTGACTGTGGCTCAGGTGGCTGTGGGTTCGATTCCCATCGCCCACCCCATACGGCCAGCAGCGCAGAACGACGACGCTAACGATGTGCTTTTGCTGCGATCACGTGCCGGACAGACTATCCAGCTACTCGATCAGCCTTTTGTCACGCGAACATGCGCCCGTAGCTCAGTGGATGAGAGCAACGGACTTCGGATCCGTAGGTCGGGGGTTCGAATCCCTCCGGGCGCCCCAGAGTAATAGGCCAAACCGGGCTCACTTTTCCCGCTTTGGCAGGTACCGCGGAGAGCCTCAGGATAGACGCCGCTTTTGAGGTGGACCGGTAGCTTAGTTGGCAGAGCAGGGGATTCTTAATCCCAAGGTCGGTGGTTCGAATCCACCCCGGTCCACCATCAACGCCGATAAATGACAGGCGCGCTCAAGGCGGCGCGCCCTCTTCGTATGTGTGACCGCTACAACGCCTTTTGGAGATCGACTCGGGCGCGTGATGGAATCGGTAGACATGCATGACTTAGGATCATGTGGGGTAACCCGTGGGAGTTCGAATCTCCCCGCGCCCACCACGTCACGTTTATCAGGGCCGCGTGAGCGGCCCCGTTTCGGTATTGCACAGCAAGCTATTCCACCCAACGCAGCGTACGCCGGCTGGCGATAGAATCGCCGCAGGCGCGGGACGGGAGCGATCAGCCGTGGATGTAGATGTACGAGATCACGGACAGAGCAGATACACAGTCCATGTTTCCCTGACTGAAGGTGAAGTTCGGGGGGCCTTTGACCGAACATATCAGCAACTCTCCGATCGCGGAGGGATCAAGGGCTTTCGGCCCGGCAAGGTGCCCCGGCAGATAATCGACCGGAACTACGACTACGAGATGATCCAGGCGGCCACCTACGAATATGTCGTGCAGGACCGGCTGCAGCAGGCGCTCGAAGAGCATGACCTGCGACCGCTCGACCAGGTCGATATCGAACAGGGGTCTCCGCCCGACGAGGAGGAGGAACTCGCGACCAGCATCAAGGCCGGCCTCGTGGATGAAGAGGAGACCGAAGAGGTGGACGAGGATGCTGAGGAGCACGATCACGAGTGCGATGAAGACTGCGACCACGATCACGAGGAGATTGCTCTGGTAGAGGGCGAACCGTTCGACTTCTACACCACGTTCACGGCCTACCCGCGGCCGGAGCTGCCCGATCTCAGCGAGTTGAAGCTGAGGCGACCTGTAGTTGAGATCACCGACGAAGAGGTGGATGAGCGGATCGAGCAACTCCAGCGGATCAACGCGGAGGAGGTCGATCCAGATCGCAGTACGATCGAAGAGGGCGACGTGGTTGTAGTTGACTTGAAGATAGTGCTCGAGGACGAGGATGCAGATGAGGCGAGCGCGCAGGAGCAGGAAATCGCCATCGGTGATCGCCAGTATATCGCCGACATCGATAAAGCTCTGGTCGGCCATGAATCCGGCGACACAGTCGAGGTCGACTACACCTTCGAAGATGATCATCCGGACGCGGAGGTCGCAGGGAAGGCGGCAAGGGTCATTGCAGAGATCGATTCGTTCTCGGCACGGGAATTGCCGGAGCTTGATGACGATTTCGCGCGGAGCCTGGGTGACTACTCCGGCATGGACGACCTGCGCGAGTCGATCAGGGAAGAGCTTCAGACGGCCGCCGATCGTGAGGCCGACCAGGAGCTACACCGGCAGGTGACACGTCATCTTATCGAGCAGACTGAGGTAGAACTGCCGGAAGAGTTCATCGATGGGGCCGCCGAGCAGGGACTTGACGACCTGCGCGGACAGCTTCAGCAGGCGGGCATGTCACTTGAGGAGTTCGCTGAGACCTCGGATATTGACGAGACGGAACTGCTCGAGAACCAGCGCGCGCAGGCGCAGGGCAGTCTGACGCTTCGCTTCGCACTCGAGGCGCTGGCCCGCGAGAAGGACATCGAGGTTACCGATGAGGACATGGCACAGGAGTTGCAGCGTATCGCCGAGGAGAGTGGTGGAGACCTGCAGATGGTGGAGCAGGCAGCGGCAGTTCAGCCCAACTTCACCGACGAGGTGCAGGAGCGGGTCATGCGGCGCAAGGTGCTCGATGACGTCGTAGCCGCGGCGGAGATCGAAGAGGTCCCGCGCGAGGAATACGAAGCCGAGAAAGAGGCAGAAGCCGCCACGAGAGCCGCTGAGGCCGAGGAAGACGGCCAGGAGGAAGACGCCGCCGATGAGGTAGATGCGGAGGATCTCTCCGGCGAGATCGACAAGGAAGAAGCCGCCGAGACGTCGAAGGAATCAACAGAAGCCGCTGAGGACGAGAATGTCCGGGAGAGTGAGAGCCAGTGAGACTCGTTCCGATGGTCATCGAGCAGACCCCCCGAGGTGAACGCTCGTACGACATATACTCGCGACTGCTGAAGGAGCGCATCATCTTCGTCGGCAGCGCCATCGACGACGATGTTGCCAGCCTGATAATCTCGCAGCTTGTGTTCCTGCAGGATGAGGACCCGCTTGAGCCAATCTCGATGTATATCAACTCCGGTGGGGGTATGATAACAGCGGGCCTGGCGATTTATGACACGATGCAGTACATCCAGCCTGAGATCCATACATGGTGCATGGGTCAGGCGGCGAGCATGGCTGCCGTGCTGCTGGCCGCAGGCCAAGAGGGACACCGTTTCGCGCTGCCGTACTCGCGAGTTATGATTCACCAGCCGTGGGGACAGCTTCAGGGTCAGGCGGCCGATGTACAGATACAAGCGGAAGAGATACTGCGGTTGAGAAGCTGGCTCAACGATATCCTCGTTGAACACACGGGTCAACCGCTTGAGAAGATCGAAGAGGACACAGATCGCGATTATTTCATGACGGCCGAGGAGGCGAAGGATTACGGCATCGTCGATGCCGTAGTCCGGAAGCAACCCGAGACCGAAAGCTGAAAGTGGTAATACCCTGAGAACAACGGCGAGGCCTGCGGGCTCTCGTCGATGGCTGCAACCAGGTGAGGTGCCGAGAGCACCGCCGGGAGAGTGAAGCAATGGACATAGATGGCCAGGGTGATGGATCCCGACCGCTTCGCTGTTCATTCTGCGGTCGTGAGAAACCCAAGCAGGTAAAGGAACTGATCGCCGGTCCCGGAGTGTACATCTGCGTGGACTGCGTTGAGTTGTGCAATCAGATAATTCGGGGCAAGGCCGAGAAAGAGGCTAAGGCCGGTGCGCTCGACGGCCGCGTGCCGACGCCCAGAGAGATAGTCGATTACCTAGATTCCTATGTGGTCGGTCAGGAACGCGCCAAGCGTGTTCTCGCGGTCGCCGTGTACAATCACTACAAGCGCGTTCGCCTCGGTGCGATGGACGCCGATGTCGAGCTTGACAAGACCAACATACTCATGCTCGGGCCCACCGGCTGCGGCAAGACGCTGATGGCGCAGACGCTCGCGCGCATGCTTGACGTGCCCTTCACCATCGCCGACGCGACCTCCGTGACCGAGGCGGGGTACGTGGGCGAGGACGTAGAGAACATCCTGCTGCAACTGCTCATCGCGGCGGGTGGAGACGTGGATCGCGCCGAGCACGGGATAGTGTATATCGACGAGATAGATAAGATCTCACGCAAGGCCGACAATCCCTCAATCACCCGCGACGTTTCAGGTGAGGGAGTGCAGCAGGCCCTGCTGAAGATCCTCGAGGGCACGGTCGCGAACGTGCCACCACAGGGCGGGCGCAAGCATCCTCAGCAGGAGTTCGTGCAGATCGACACCACGAACATCCTGTTTGTCTGCGGTGGGGTCTTCGACGGCCTCATCGATATCATCCGTCAGCGCACCCGGACTCGCACCATGGGGTTTAGCGCTAAGGTGTCCGATGAGCAAACTGATGAAGTCAGCGACGATGAGATACTCGCCCAGGTAATGCCACAGGACCTGATGAAGTTCGGTCTGATTCCCGAGTTCATCGGTCGCCTGCCGAATATCGCCACCGTCGAGCACCTCGACAGGGACGCGTTGGTGCGTGTGCTGACTGAGCCGAAGAACGCCCTGCTCAAGCAGTACACCAGGCTGCTCGGGCTACTCGACAAGGTAGAACTCGTGGTCGAAGACGATGCGCTTGAGGCCATCGCGGAGAAGGCACAGGAGCGCAAGACCGGCGCGCGGGCACTGCGCGCGGTAATCGAGTCGGTAATGCTCGACGTGATGTACGAGATCCCCTCACGGGATGATGTCAACCGCTGCACGCTCACTGCCGAGACCATCAGGGAGGGCAAGAAGCCCCTTCTGGAGAATGTGTCCGACGACGACCGCGAGGTCGCCTGACGCTGTGAGCGTCGGTCCCGAATATTCCGTCCCGCCCTGCAGGTGCGATCTCGATGCAGCGTACGCCGCCGGAACCGCCAGACAATGACGCGATGCCCGTCGATCCGGATATGATGCCCCCGACCGACTGGGTGGCCCAGTCGCGCGAGGACACCATTGAGGCAGAGGCTCAATCGCTGCCCGTGCTGCCCATCCGCGACGTGGTGGTATTTCCCGGTACGGTGATGCCACTGGTCTTTGGGCGCGAGCGAAGCCTGCGCGCTCTCAGACGCTCGCGCAGCGAGGACGCATTGGCTCTGCTCGTCGCCCAGCGCGACCCCGAGAAGGATGACCCGTGTCCCGAAGATCTTTACGAGGTCGGCACGATCGGGCGCTGCCTTCAGGCGCTGGAGTTACCCGATGGAACTCTGCGTGGTGTCTTCGAGGGCATAACTCGCGTGCGCATTGTGGATTTCCTGCAGGTCAACCCCTTCATGGAGGCGCTCGTCGAGCCGGTGGTCGAAGTGCACCCGGAGCAAAGCCCTCGAGTCGAGGCGGTGAAGCGCCGGACGCTGGAAGAGTTGGAGGAGGCCACCGAACTGTCGCGGCGCATCCCTCCCGAAGCCCTTGTGACGGCCTTCAATATCGATGACCTCGGTCAGCTTGCAGATATCATCGTCTCATGTCTCGACCTGAGCCTCGATGAGCGACAGGCTCTGCTCGAGGAGCCCGACTGTGCGCGGCGGATCCATACCACTGCGCGCCATCTCCGTGAAGAACTGCGCATTCTGCGACTTGAAGAGGAGATGCGGATGCGCGTCGAGGACGAGATGGAAAGCTCTCAGCGGGAGTACTATCTGCGCGAACACCTGCGCGCGATCCAGGACGAACTCGGGCAGAACGAGGGAGCGCTCGGAGAAGCGTGGGAGTATCGCGATCGGATCGAGGCCGCGCAACTGCCCGAGAGTATTGAGGAGGCCGCGCTCGAGGAGGTCGAGCGACTCGAACGTATGCCGATGGCCTCTCCCGAGGTCAGCACAGTGCGTACCTACCTCGACTGGATCATAGACCTTCCATGGAGCACCGCCACCGAGGATCAGCTTGACATCGACCGCGCTACCGAGGTGCTCGACGCGGATCACTACGGTCTGCGTAAGCCCAAAGAGCGCATCCTCGAGTTCCTCGCTGTCAGACAGCTTGTCAGCGACGTGAAGGGGCCGATTCTGTGCTTCGTTGGTCCGCCGGGCGTGGGGAAGACCTCGATCGGACAGTCTATCGCCCGCGCAATGGGACGCAAGTTCATTCGCGTATCCCTCGGCGGCGTGCGGGATGAGGCCGAGATTCGCGGGCATCGGCGCACCTACGTCGGTGCAATGCCGGGCCGCATCATCCAGGCGCTGCGCCGCATCGGCTCCAGCAATCCCGTCTTCATGATCGATGAGGTGGACAAGATCGGCGCCGACTTCCGCGGCGATCCATCCTCCGCGCTGCTGGAGGTGCTCGACCCCGAGCAGAACGAGGCCTTCAGCGATCACTATCTCGAGGTGCCCTTTGACCTCTCGCAGGTGCTCTTCATCGCAACCGGCAATATCCTTGACACTGTGCCGCCCGCGCTGCAGGACCGCTTTGAGGTCATCGAGTTCCCCGGCTACATCGAGGAGGAGAAGCTGCAGATCGCGCGTGACTTCCTGGTGCCCAAGCAGCGTGACGCGCACGGGCTCACCGGGCGCGACATTCGCTTCCACGAGACCGGACTACGCACTCTGATTCGGCATTACACCCGGGAGGCCGGGGTGCGCAACCTCGAGCGGGAGATCGCCTCGATCTGCCGTAAGGTCGCGCGTAAGGTCGCCTCAGGTGATGACACGCGCGCGGAGATAACCGGCGACGCCATAGAGGATATCCTCGGACCGCGGCGCTTCACGTGGGGCGCGGCGCGGGAGAGAGCCGGGATCGGTGTCGCCACCGGGCTGTCGTACACTGCCTCAGGCGGAGACATCACCTCGATCGAGGTCAGCGTGGTCGATGGCTCGGGCGAGCTCATGCTGACCGGCCAGCTTGGAGATGTGATGAAAGAATCGGCGCAGGCGGCTCTCAGCTATGTGCGCTCGAACGCGGAGGAGCTTCACCTGCCACGCGACTTCTTCTCGGAGCATGACATACACGTTCACGTGCCATCAGGCGCGGTACCCAAGGAGGGGCCCTCAGCGGGGGCTGCGATCGGCGTCGCGCTGGTTTCCGCGCTGGCCCGCCGCGCGGTGCGCTCCGACGTCGCCATGACCGGCGAGATATCGCTTCACGGTAAGGTGATGCAGGTGGGCGGCGTGCGTGAGAAGGTGCTTGCGGCACACCGCGCCGGGATCGCGTCGGTTCTCTTGCCCGAGGAGAACCGCACGGACATGGAGGATCGCGAGCAGTTCCCCACTGAGGTATTCGAAGACCTCGACATCACCTACGTGAGTGAGATGAACGAAGTGCTCGAACGCGCTTTGCTTCCAAATGATGAGCAGGACTGAACGCGCTGGCCATGAGTGCCCGCGTACGGGCTCATTGCCGTAGAATCCTGAGCATAGTGCCCCGGCTCGCTCGTGTTTGCGGGCGGGCACAGCATCCGTATGACCACCCCCCGGAGAGTCTCCACCCCGACTTTCATCGTGCGTACTCGTGAGAGCGGAGCAGGCACAGAATGGATGTGGCGTCTTATCCCGCGACCGCGTACACGACATGCCGCCCGGTCGGCGATGGCAGGCCGGGACGCGGGCGGCTTACTGCTATGCGGAACTGTCGTGATCGCTGGTGCAGCGGTGCGTATCAGATGGCTTCAATGATGTCGCTGACAGAGACGATGCCCTGTAGCGCTCCCTCGAAGATGACCGGAGCACGCGACAGACCCATGTTCGCCATGAGTCGGGCCACGTGTCGGATGTCGAGGTCCTTGTTCACAACCACCAACGGCTTGGTCATGATCTCGTGAACCTTGATCTCCTCGGGGTCGCGACTCCACGCGGTGACCTGATAGACTACGTCGCGTTGTGTCACGATTCCGTAGGCGTCGTCTGATCCGCGGCGTTCCACGATGAGACAGCGCACTCCATGCTCTTTCATCGTGTCCACGGCCTCGCGTGCCGTGGCATTCCCGTCGATGGTGACCACGTTGGTGGTCATAAGGTCCTTGGCAGTCGGCATACTGGACACCTCCGCTGGCAGGATATGAACATCGACGCGACACAGTTCAGCAGCGACTCATGGAACTCCTTCAACCTTACCTCACTGTTTCCTCCAACGCGAGAGATTACCTCCATCACAAGTCCATCACTATCGATCTGCATCAAGGAAATAGTATGGAGGCATTGATCGATCCTCCGGCGAATGACCCTTCTGTCGCCACGAACATAGAGGAGGGAGACCGATTATGGCTCCACAGATTTCGCTCTACACGCTTCTCACGAAGGACGTATCGCTGCAGGAGAGCATCACGCTCGCGGCCGATGCAGGCTTCGACGCCGTGGATATCCGCATGCGCGAGGACGGGATACACATCGTGCCTGAGATCTCCGCCTCCGAGGCGGAGGATGTGCGCAAGATGGTCGAAGATGCCGGCCTGCACGTCTCCGGGCTCACGACCTACTGGGAGGCCGGGAAGGTCGATCGCAACGAGGCGCGCGTCGAACTCGACGGCATCGCCGCTGCGCTGCAGACCGCGAACATCCTCGGCGCGGGCTTCGTGCGCATCTCGTCGGGCGATTACTCGCGCGACTACGACTACGAGGTGCATCGGGCGGCCTTCCGCGATCAGATCATGCGCGTGGCCTCGATGGGCGCGGCGCACGGGATCGTGGTGACGCCCGAGCAGCACGGCGCGCGCTACATCTCCTCCGCGGGGCAGTGTCTCGACATGCTGCGCGGCCTCGAACACCCGAACCTCGGCGTGGTCTTCGACCCGGGCAACGCGGTGAGCGAGGGCTTCGAGCGGCCGTGGGTGCAGGTGCGGATGCTGGGCGCGTGGATCAAGAACGTTCACGTGAAGAATCGGATGCCCGCTGAGGGCCCCGCGCAGGAGCACGAGCGCCTGCCCGGCGGAAACGTGCGGGTCGATGAGGGCGTGCTGGCGTGGGACGAGATCGCGGATGAACTTATCGCGATCGGCTACGACGGCTACCTCACCGCCGAGGACTTCGCCGAGTTCGACACGCTCGCGGAGAAGCTCAAGTGGAACGCGGACTTCCTACGCAACCTCGCGAGCAGGTGGGAATGAGGGATGGCGGGAATCCTTGACCCGCGCGGCAGTTGCCGTCGTCGTATGCCGTCAAGGGAGACTGCCACCCCTCCCTCCGGCAGGTCGTTCCGTGGCACGGACACTCCTGTCCGTGCAGCCATCTGACGCGAAAGGGGCCGCCCGAAGTCCTTCGGGCGGCCCCTAAGTTAGCGGTTCCCATCTTCGTCCGCGCACTACAGAGACTCCCCGGTCCCCTCCTCATCCTGCTCCGTGACGGGAAGCTCCAGGCGCAGGTGGAGGTCACTGAGGTGGCGCGGGTCCGCGGGTGAGGGTGCGCCGGCCATCAGGTCCGTCGCGCGCTGCGTCTTCGGGAAGGCGATCACCTCGCGGATGTTCTGCTCGCCGCACAGCAGCATCACGATGCGGTCGAAGCCCGGCGCGATACCTCCATGCGGGGGCGCGCCGTATTCGAAGGCATTCAGGAAGAAGCCGAAGCGCCGCTGCGCCTCCTCGCGACTGATGTCGAGCACCTGAAAGATGCGCTCCTGAATGTCGCGGCGGTGGATCCGGATCGACCCCGACGCAAGCTCGAAGCCGTTTACCACCGCGTCGTAGGATTGCGCCCGCACCGCGCCGGGATCGCGCTCAAGCAGTTCGTGGTCGTCAGGATGCGGCATGCAGAACGGGTGGTGCTCGGCGTCCCAGCGCTTCTCATCCTCGTTCCACGCCACCAGCGGGAAGTCGATCACCCACAGCGGCGCCCAGGTGTCCTCCGGGATCAGGTCGAGGCGCGCGGCCATCTCCCGCCGCAGCCAGTCGAGCGCCTCGTTTGCGATCTCGACCTCGTCTGCGACGATCATAATCATGTCGCCGATCCGGGCATCGAACGCCTCGCGCAGGTTCGCAAGCTCCTCGTCGGAGAAGAACTTCGCGATCGGCCCCTCAAGGCCGGCGTCGGTCACCTGGAAGTACGCGAGGCCCTTCGCCTTGTGATCCTGCACGAATTCGGTGAGTCTGTCGATCTGGGCCCTGCCGAGGTCCGCACATCCCGGCGCACAGAGGCCCTTGACCACACCGCCGGATTTCGCCACGTTCGCGAAGACCTTGAAGTCGGCACCGGCGACGACCGGGGTCACGTCGACGAGTTCGAGGCCGAAGCGAATATCGGGCTTATCCGTGCCGAAGCGCGCGAGGGCCTCCGCGTAGGTCATGCGCGGCCACGGTGTGGGCAGTTCCACCCCGATCGCTTCCCGCCAGATCTCGGCGAAGAGCCGCTCGGTGACTTCGAAGACATCGTCGCGGGTGACGAAGGACATCTCCATGTCAATCTGCGTGTGTTCTGGCTGGCGGTCGGCGCGCAGGTCCTCATCGCGCAGGCAGCGAGCAAGCTGAAAGTAGCGGTCGCAGCCCGCGATCATCAGAAGCTGCTTCATGATATGCGGCGACTGCGGCAGAGCGTAGAAGTTGCCCGGACTCACGCGACTTGGCACGAGGTAGTCGCGCGCTCCCTCCGGAGTGGGGCGGAAGAGGATCGGGGTCTCGACCTCGAGGAAGCCCTCATCCGAAAGGAAGCGCCTTGCAGCCTGTGCCGCATCATGGCGGATGCGCAGATTGCGCTGCATGCGCGGATTCCGCAGGTCGAGGTAGCGGTACTGCAGGCGCACCTTCTCATCGACTTCGGTCTCATCGAGCCAGGTGAAAGGCGGCGTCTCGGCGACATTCAGGATCGCGAGCGTATCGCAGCGCACGTCGATCTCGCCGGTCGGCAGGTCCGGATTCTCGGTGCCCTCGGGCCGCCGCTCGACAACGCCCTGGATTGCGATCACATATTCCGAGCGCAGATCATGCGCGATTCGGTGTGCTTCCTCGTCGATCTGCGGGTCGAAGACGACCTGTACGAGTCCTGAGCGATCGCGCAGATCGATGAAGATAAGTCCTCCATGGTCGCGGCGCCGGTTAACCCAGCCGTTGAGAGTCACCGTCGCGCCGATATCATCGGCGCGCAGTTCGCCGCAGGTGTGCGTGCGCTCAAGTTCGTGCCCGAATTCGCTAAGTTCACTCATCGTGTACACTCCGGTCCGTCTGTGCTCTTGCCAGCGATGGTTGCGCGGCAGGTTGTGGTTATCGACGCTACTCTGTGCGCAGGCAGTCCGTGATTCCGTGCAGGATAACGGGGAGGCGGGTGCCCAGTCGGATCAGCATTATCCAGCATACAAGCAGGAAGACAACCATCCATGGAAGGTTCCCGGTCAACAGGTACATCACGAGCCCGAAGATTGCCGGAATCTCAGCGATTAGCCCGAGTATGCGCACCATGTGGCTGTAAGTGTCAATGCTCTCCTGCTCCTGAAGCCTTCGCTCGAACCTGATCGACGCCGCGATGATCCCGACCGAGGCACCCATCAGCGCCATTCCGACGATGAACTCGTGGTCACCGAGACCGGTGGGCTGCCAGTCAACCCACATCTCGAGCAGCAGCACGACTATCCCGAAGGCGAGCGTGGAGAGAAACAGGGCAGCAAGGATAAGCTGCACCTGATTGACGCGCCTGTCCAGTTCGCGGCAGGGGAAGCCGCAGTAAGGACACGCGCCCGCATCAAGCTCCTCCGTCTGGACTCCCTGCTGGCACTGCGGGCAGAGCATGATCGGCTCCTGCTCGATTCGCCGGTGTTGCGTGGTGCGGCCCCCTCCGCGCAAGACGCTCGGCCACCCCCTCGTTCCGGAGAGGGGAGCACTCGATGCGGCTCGGGGGTAATCGGACGTCGCGCCGTCGTCGTTCCCTCCCCACTCTGCCGGTACGGAGAGGGAGCCGGAGGGAGATCAGCCCTCCCGTCGCTCTTTGAGGTATTCCGCCAGCCCCTCCAGCGGGACCTCCTCCTGTTCGCCTGAGATCATGTCGCGGACGGTGGCGATGCCCTTCGCGATCTCGTCGCCACCCAGAAGCACCGCATTCAGATAGCCCTGGCTGTCGGCGTAACGCATCTGCGCGCGAATCGAGCGCCTGCGGTAGTCGATCTCGGCCTTCACGCCCTCGCGCCGCAGGTCGTGCAGCAGGCGGTAGGCCGGGAACCAGGCATCATCGCCGATCGCGACAACGAAGCTGCCGTCGCGCGGCTCGTCCTCATCGCGCAGTCCCAGCGCCTCGCGTACCATCAGGATGCGCTCGATGCCGGCACCCAGTCCGACTGCCGGAAGATCCGGGCCTCCGCACTGTTTGATCAGTTCATCGTAGCGCCCGCCACCGCCGATGGAATCCTGTGCGCCGAGTGCCTCGTGCCGGAACTCGAATGCGGTCTTCGTATAGTAGTCGAGTCCGCGCACTATGCGGGCATCGATCTCGTATGCGATGGCAAGGGCCTCGAGGTGCTCGCGCAGTCCGTCAAAGTGACACTCGCACTCGCCGCAGAGGAGGTCGAGCATCATGGGCGCGTTCTCGGTGACCTCCCGGCAGACCTCCTGCTTGCAGTCGAGCAGGCGCAACGGGTTCGTGTCGTAGCGCCTCTGGCAGTCGCGGCACATGCTATCGACGGCATCCGCCACTGAGGCCTTCAGCGTATCAACGAACTGTGGGGCGCAGTCGCGACAGCCGACGGAGTTGATCAGAAGGCGCGTGCCCTCTATGCCGAGTTCCTCGAAGAAGGTCAGCGCGAGGTCGATGATCTCGGCGTCCACGGCAGGCTCTGATGAGCCGATGGCCTCAATGCCCGCCTGATGGTGCTGCCGGTAACGACCAGCCTGCGGGCGGTCCTGTCGGAAGATAGGTGCAACGTAGTACATCTTCACGAGGCGCTCGCGGTCCTGCCCCTGCAAGTTCTCCTCGATGAGGGCGCGGACGGTGGGTGCCGTGCCCTCGGCGCGCAGTGTCAGCGAGCGGCCTCCCTTATCTTCGAAGGTGTACATCTCTTTGGACACGATGTCGGTGTCCTCGCCCACCGAGCGCACGAAAAGCTCGGTCTCCTCGAAAACCGGGGTGCGTAACTCGCCATAGTCAAAGCGGCGGCATAGATCGCGAAAGGTCTTTTCGACGAAGCGCCAGCGAGGCGCTTCGTCGGGCGGGATATCCTGGGTCCCCCTGGGTCTGTGATAGCGCATCGAGATCAACTCGGTTGGTGTCGGTTTAGCGACCGGCTGACGAGGCGCGGCGGCTCTTATCGCCATCGTCCTCATCTTTGTTCGACGGCAGGAGTTGGCCGTCGAGAGCGGCCTCTGCGATCCTGATGTAGTAATGATGGCGGGAGAAAACGAAGAACTGATAGGCGAGCCCTAACACGAGAATCTGCAGAGCGTGAACGGAAGGCAGGCCCATAATCACGGTTACGATGGCAACCAGGCCGATCGCGCTCCCCATCAGGGTGATGGCGTCGGCCGAGGCCCGGATGGAGTTCAGTGCGATGTCGGCCTGCTCCTGCAGTGCAGTTCGGTGTGCTGTGCTCTGCGCCCATGATGCGGGATTGCGATCCTCATCTCCACCCGCCTCGCGGAAGATTCTGCGTGCAAGGCGTTGTGAACCCGTCCAGTGCCCGTCTATGTAGAAGCCCGCGAGAAAGACTGCGGCGCTCACACCAAGGACTATCTCGAAGGCGAGGCGCGTCTGCTGCTTGCCCTCTACCGGACCGTCGACGCCCCAGAGAGCGAGCACTCCGACGACCAAAGCGCAGACCAAGAGGGGCACGATCCCCCATGATATCCATCGATAGGTGAGATGCCTGCGGAGTGCTTCGATCTCTGTGGGCTGCCGTGCCATGATAGAGTCGGCTCTGTCTATGTTTGGAGGGCGGGAGGATCGGGTTCTCATAATGCAAGGTGGGCCGACTGTGTCCGGCCCACGCAGTTAGCTTAATCGTGTCACAGTATATCAGCGGCATGATGGGGAGTCAATCCGATAAACCCCGTCTCAGTCGGAACCTGAGCGATTACAGGCATTGATCGGTGTACGTGAAGGTCGCGGTGTGAGCGCAGTCCCGGGGCCCGCTGGACCTTGACTTGCACCTGCGGGCATAGTAGGCTGTCCCCTGTAACAACAATATCGATGTGCCTCGCTGGGGGAGGCAATGAGGCCCGACAGGGTCTCTCTGAGAGGGTGGACGTGTGCGTCCACCGACCCCGGAACCTGATCCGGTTAGCACCGGCGTAGGGAAGCGTGGCTTAGCGGTGATTATCGACCGCCGGCCTCGCGTTGCCGGCGGTCTCTGCATGTGACGCCGGCAGGCGAGCACAGGAAGGGAAGCATCGCAATGGGATTTGACGGGAACGGATTCGCGTGGGACGAGTTGACCATCACCCGCGGTATAGTGCAGAGCTTCATGGACGATTTCCTCGATTCTATCGACCTCGATGCAGCAGTGGTCGGAGCAGGGCCGTCCGGCCTCACCGCCGCGCGTCTGCTGGCAGGTGAGGGACACAGGGTCGCTGTGTTCGAGCGCAATCTGCACATCGGGGGCGGCATCTGGGGCGGTGGAATGCTCTTCCCGCGTATCGTGATCGAGGAGGAGGCAGCACCGCTGATGGAGGAGGTCGGCATCAAGCTGCGGGAGTGGGAGAATGGTACGGTGATCGCTGATGCCGTTGAGTCGGCTACCAAGATGACCGCTGCGGCGATAGATGCCGGTGCCCGCATCATGGTCGGTATCGAGGCTGAGGACGTGGTGGTAGATGATGACAACCGGGTCCGTGGCGTGGTGATCAACTGGGGAGCGGTTCCGGCCGCGGGCCTGCACGTTGATCCACTGGCAGTGCATGCAAAGATCGTCCTCGATGGGACCGGTCATCCGTGTGAGCTGTCGCGGCTGGTAGAGATGCGAGTGCCGGGCGCATGCATCGACAGTGACTTTGACTGCATCCCCGGCGAGGCGTCGATGAACGCCGCGGCGGGAGAGAGTTCACTCGTCGAGAACACACGAGAGATATATCCGGGTCTGATCGTGACCGGCATGGCCGCCAGCGCGGTCACGAAGTCGTACCGCATGGGCGCCATCTTCGGCGGGATGCTGATGTCCGGTCAGAGAGCCGCGGAGGTGGCCTCCGGAATACTGGCAGACATGAGCTGACGGAGCTTGCTCAAGCTGCTACGAGGACTTACCCATTTGCGTGGAGAAGGTGCGGGCGCAGGCGACTATGCAGGAGCGCATGCGCCCGCTCGTGCATTTAAGCGTGGCAGTACGAGGAAGAGGCCCGCTTCGCGGGGCGCCCTCCGATCGCCTCAGAAGGAGTCCGAAAGATGACCATCATCGGCGAATCGCTTGAGTCTATCGACACTCCCGCGCTGGTAGTGGACATGCACAGGATGGAGGAGAACATCCTGCGCGTGCATCGTGCGACCTTCGATGCGGATCTACAGATCCGCCCCCATATCAAGTCACACAAGACCCCCGAGATCGCGCAGATGCAGGTTGCCGCAGGCGCGGTCGGCGTCACCTGCGCGAAGATAGGCGAGGCCGAAGTAATGTCCAGCGCGGGCATCGATGACATCTTCATCGCCTACGCGCTCGTGGGAGAGATGAAGATGCGGCGGCTTACGGCTCTGGCGAAGCGCACGCCGCAGTTGTCAATTGCGGTGGAAAGCGTCGAGGCAGCCCGGCAGGCTTCGGACGCTTTCAGTGAAGCAGGTCTCGAGCTTGAGGTCCTGATCGAGGTGGACTTAGGAGCCGGGCGCACTGGAGTGTTGCCCGACGAAGCATTGCTTTTCGCCGACCGAGTTGCTGAGATGCCTGCGCTTGAGATCGTAGGGGTAATGGGATATGCGTCACACTTCGCCTATTCGCGACGCGGCGATGAAGCTCTGATCGAAGGGGCGGCGGAGGAGGCACGCATGATCGGCGCGGTAGCGGAGCTCCTCGCCGACGAAGGCCATAATATGACGCGCATCTCCGGCGGTTCGACGCCGACTGCCGGGCGTTATCAGCCCAACTGCGGCCTCACCGAGATACGCTCGGGGACCTACGTATTCTACGATCGCAACCAGGTGGATATCGGCTCAGCGCCGATGGAGCAGGTGGCGCTCAGTGTGCTGGCGACGGTCGTGTCTACGCCGACGCCCGAGCGGGCGATCATCGACGCCGGCACGAAGGGCCTCTCGCAGCAGGTGGGCGATTACTCGGATGGCTACGGCTGGCTGCCGGACGTGCCGGGCGCGCGCGTGGTGAAGATCAACGATGAGCACGGCTTCGTGGATGTTACAGAGGCAGAGCGGCCGCTGGTGATAGGGGAGAAGGTCCTCGTGATTCCCCCCCGCGCCCCGACCTGCCTGAACCTTTACGACCGCATCCACGCGGTGCGCGACGGCATCGTCGAGGACGTCTGGAGCATCACCGCGAGGG
>PXBW01000259.1 GCA_003566775.1 candidate division WS1 bacterium | reverse complement strand
CGATACTGGACCACATAGCCCTTGCGCCCGCTCGGCAGCACGCGCAGCCCGAAACCGGGGATCTCGCTGTCCCAGGTGAAGTACTCTGCATCGCGGGCTTCCGCGGCGTCTACGAGGCGCTTGGTCAGCTTGGGCATGGTGGACGGCCTTCCGGTTCTCTCCACTCTACTGTGCGGAAGGCGTCGTGATAGTCAACGAACACATTGATATTGCGTGTAAAAAGGAAGTGGCGCGCGTTTCTGCGTGGAGAGTTTTGCGCGTCTATTCCGGGTAGAGATCATTCCAGCGAAGCAGCATCAGGCTTTCGGTTTGTTCGCTTGGGTGTTAGGCTGCCCCGCTCGTGGAGCATGCAGGTGGCCCGTGTCCGGGCGCGTAGCGACTGCCATCATTCGCTGCCGGCGCTGGAAAAAGCGGGCAGCACCAGCCTCGCCCGTTGGTGACCAACAGCAGCTGCGGCAATGGGGGTGGGCAATCATGACTGAAAGAAACCAAAAGCCCGCGCAGCGCCGTCCAGTGCGAGGTGATGCCGCTCGCAAGCAGCAGCTGCCGGCCGTCACCGACCACCCGCCGGAAGCGCTTGAGCGCGACCGGCACCCCTACGCCGCCCTAGATCGCGGTGTCATTGCCAGCCTGGCGCGGGTGACGGGTGGCATCTCTCCGCACGCGATGCTCGATGCCTGGGGCGATTGGGCGATGCATCTGGCCCGGGCGCCGGGCCGGCAGCTTGAACTGATGGAGCGCGCGCGCGACAACTCGCTCAAACTGGCACAGTTTGCTGTCAGCGGGCTGGCGGGCAAGCCCGGGGACAAACCCTTTGCGCCCGGCACATACGATACGCGCTGGTCGCATTCCGGCTGGGACAGGCCGCCCTTTGCGCTTTGGCAGCAGGGCTTTCTCGCAAGTCAGGACTGGTGGCACGCGGCCACCGCCGATCTGCGCGGGCTGCGCCAGCAGAACAACGAGCGCACCGGCTTCATGATCCGCCAGCTTCTGGATACGGTGTCGCCGTCCAATTTTCCGCATTGCAACCCGGAAATCCTTGAAGCCACATGGAAAAGCGCCGGGCGCAACCTGATCGACGGAACGGCGCATTACGCCGATGACGCCCACCGCGTGCTGACCCAGGAGCACCGCCCGGTGCCCGAGAATTTCGCGCTTGGAAAGGTGCTGGCCGCCACGCCAGGCAAGGTGGTGTATCGCAACGACCTGATGGAACTGATCCAGTACGCCCCCAGCACCGAGAAGGTGCATGCCGAGCCGGTCCTGATCGTCCCGGCCTGGATCATGAAATACTATATCCTCGATCTGTCGCCGCACAACTCCTTTATCCGGTGGCTGGTCGATCAGGGGCACACGGTGTTTTGCATCTCATGGCTGAACCCGGGCGCCGAACAGGCCGATCTGTCGCTCGAGGATTACCGCCTGAAGGGCATCATGCAGGCGCTCGATGTGATCGGCGGGATCGTGCCGGACGTGCGGGTTCACGCCAATGGCTATTGCCTGGGCGGCACGCTGCTGGCCATCGCCGCCGCCACCATGGCGCGCGACCATGACGACCGGCTGGCCTCGGTCACGCTGATGGCCGCGCAGGTGGACTTTGCCGAAGCGGGTGAACTCTTGCTGTTCCTCGATGAAAGCCAGGTCGCCTTCCTGGAGGACATGATGTGGTCGCAGGGTTATCTGGACCGGCCGCAGATGTCGGGCGCCTTTGCCGCCATCCGCTCCGAGGATCTGATCTGGTCTCGCGCCGTGCGCCGCTACTATCTGGGCGAACCCGACCTGCCCACCGATATCGAGGTCTGGGTCAACGACACCACGCGCATGCCGGCGCGGATGCATTCGGAATATCTCCGCGGGATCTTCCTTGAAAACCGCATCACTGCCGGGCGCTTCGCCGTCGAAGGCCGGGTGATCGCGCTGAAGGATATCGCCGCGCCGATGTTCGTCGTCGCCACCGAGACCGACCACATCGCGCCCTGGCGGTCAGTGTGGAAGACCGCGCTGTTCACCGATTGTGATCTGAGCTTCGTGCTGACCAAGGGCGGGCACAATACCGGCATCCTGTCGGAACCTGGCCACCCACGCCGTCACTACCGTATCGGGCATCGCCCGGCGGGGGCGCATTATCAGGGTCCAAATCGCTGGCTGGCGGCGCATGAGCCGCAGCCCGGGTCATGGTGGCCGGAATGGGCGGATTGGTTGAAACTTCATAGCGGAGATAGTGGAAAACCCCCAGCGCTTACTGAGTCGGCGTTGGGCGAGGCCCCTGGTAGTTATGTTTTGCAGCCATGATAGAGTATCGCCCAGAAGTTTCTGACGCGGTGTGCAACGCTGAACACGTTTGAAATGATGCCTTGCTACCGTGACCATCACCCAGCGCCCACGTGGAAGCATTGTGGAAGCAAGAGGGGACAAAGTGCTGCCAGTTTCTGCGCAATCCTGCGGACGGCGCGCGCGGGGCAGGGGGCTCGAACTGGCGGAAATGTCGAAGGAATACGCAAACGAGCGCAATCGTTCATGGTTCGTTCGACACGACTCATAACCTGAAGGTCGTAGGTTCAAATCCTACCCCCGCAACCAAATCTGACAGCAATATCAAATGCATAGCCTGGGGTATATATATACCGCAGGCATTTTCGCGTTTTACGTCAACACCACGTCAACAAATCACGAGTCCCCCTGCTGCGCCCTGATCGGTCGGAACGATGCGCTGAGCGGGGCGGCGGTGGAACCGGAATTGATTATTTTTCAATTCCGGCCGCAGCACTGCTTGTACTTCCGACCCGAACCGCATGAGCAGGGATCGTTCCGTCCGGGGCGGGGGGCGGACTTGTGCGGCTTGCCGGGAATATTGGCCGCAACCTCCCCAGCGAGTTCGGGGCGCGATTGGTGCAGGATCGTAGCGACACAATTCGGGATCAGGTTGGATGCTTCGAGGTCGATTTCATCGATCT
>PXBW01000015.1 GCA_003566775.1 candidate division WS1 bacterium | reverse complement strand
GATAGCGCTGGCGATCGACGCGACGCTGCCGGAGGAGCACCGGCGCACCGCGCCCTTCCGCGAGGCGACGGAGGGCGCGGGGGTGGCGATCGCGCCATCACGCGCGCGCGTCAGGCTGGGGAGCTTCGAGGCGACGGCGGAGGTTGAGCCGGGGGCGAAGCGGGTGAGCTTCGAGGCGGACCTCACCGCCGGCGTTTCGGAGCTTGAGGCGTGGTTCATCGACGCCGATGGCGAGGAACGCGGTGCGTACTACGTGCATGTGACGCGGGATTGAAAGGGCGGTCAGGGAAGACCGCCCCTCCTTCACGACCAGAATCGTCGGCTCTGCGGTCGTCAGCCGTTACCCGATTGCCTATTGCCCATTCCCAATGTCCTCAACGGTAATCTCATCGTGGTGATCGCGGCGCGTGGTATCGGTGATGAGGATGACGTTCATGACAGGTGAGGCCTCCTTCCAGATGACGGACGTGGCGCGCCGTTTCGCCGACGGGAATGAGGGAGGCTTCTGTCATTGCCGTCAGTCGTAGTCGTTGTGGTCCCGGCGCCTCGCCCGGGCGGTGCGTAGCGCCACTGTCGTTCCGGAACGGCTCCCGGCGGGGGCGCCGGGGCCACAACAGCAACGGCTCATGCGACACGGGAGGTGCTCGCCGGCAGGTGCCACCGTCCGCATCGTGGAAATTCACCCTGCATCAAGACTATCACGGGAGGATGACACCTCATGCTCATGGGGCACGGGACGCTGGCGACGCTGCCGCTGCTGCGCGACGCGCGCAGCAAGCGCATCTCAAGCTGGGATACCTCCGGACGTAACCACGACTGCTGGACCTTCGAACCCGGTGACACGAAGACGCTCGGCGAGATCGACGGGCCCGGCTGCATCAAGCATATCTGGATCACCATCGGCTCCGGCGAGCACGCCATGCCGCGCAGGGTTGTGCTGCGCGCGTGGTGGGATGGCGAGGCCGAGCCATCGATCGAGGTGCCGATCGGTGACTTCTTCGGCATCGGGCACGGCATCAGGAAGAACTTCACCTCGCTGCCGCTGACCATGTCGCCGCAGGAGGGCAAGGGCTTCAACTGCTACTTCCCCATGCCCTTCGCGGAGGGCGCACGATTCGAAGTGCAGTCAGAGTGCGATGAGCCGCTGAACTTCTACTTCTACATCGACCACGAGCTTTACGATGAGGCGCCGGGCGAAGACGTAGCATACTTCCACGCCCAGTGGCGGCGCGAAAACCCGACCGATGGCTGGGTGCCGGAGGAAGGGCTGTCGCCGGAGGAGATCATCCACCGGCGGGGGGATATCGTGAACCTCGATGGCGAGGGCAACTACGTGATCCTCGAGGCGGAGGGGCGCGGGCATTACGTCGGCTGCAACCTGAACATCGACTGCTTCGCGCGCGAGAAGAACGACTGGTACGGCGAGGGCGATGACATGATCTTCATCGACGGCGAACCGTTCCCGCCGTCGCTGCACGGCACCGGCACCGAGGACTACTTCAACACCGCGTACTCGCCGCGGCAGGAGTTCAACGCGCCCTATCACGGCCTGACGCTCTACTCGGGCAGCGAGGAGTGGCCCTACAAGGGCAATAACTCGGTCTATCGCTTTCACATCGAGGACCCGGTGCACTTCCGCGAATCGATCCTCGTGAGCATCGAGCACGGTCACGGGAACAACCTGACGAACGATTACTCCTCGACCGCGTACTGGTATCAGGCGGAGCCGCACGCGAGCTTCCCTGAGCTTCTGCCGGTGCAGGAGCGCCTGCCGAGGCCGAATGAGCCGCAGTACGGGCCGTTCCAGGCGTGAGAGGAATGTTGATTCGTGGTTGCCATGGCGAGTATAATGCCGATGCGAGGCACGGCGAAGGCATCCGGGTGTCGGCATGAGCGGAAGAGAGCGAAAGCAGAGGGAAGATCGGGAACTGAGGCCGCGAAAGAACAACAGCTTCGTGGCCGCCGCACGCGAACACATCCGTCGTCATCGTGCGGCGTTTGAGGAACTCGCCCGGCGTTGATTCTGCCAACGGTTGAGGATGTTTGCGCCGCCCACAAGGCCGCCATTGAGGAATCAGGCGGCCTTTACGGTATCCGCGACCTCGGCTCGATTGAGTCGGCGGTGGGGCGTGTGAGCGCCGGGACTGCCTCCGGCGAACTGTTCCCGACGCTGCACGAGAAGGCCGAAGCGTTACTGCACGCGCTCGTGCAGAACCATGGCTTCACCGATGGCAACAGCGGACCGCGCTGGCATCGGCCGCGGCGATGCTACATCTGAACGGATGGTGCCTCGACTATGAGGAAGAAGCGGCGGTCGACTTCATGATCGGCGTTGCCATCCACGAGATCGGTCTCCAGGGAGCAATTCTCTGGCTGAGGAAACACAGCAGGCCGATCGAGGATTGCTGACAGCACAATTCGCAGTATCAACACCGGCGGGCCCGGTACGAAGGTCGGGCGCGCCTCCACGTCGAATAGCCGCCTCTGGACATGGGCGGCGCCGGTTAAGACGATCCCCCGTGTGGCGTATCTTCAGAAGAATCGATGATCGAAGGAAGTGAACGCAATGGCGGATAAGTGCGTGCTGGCATACTCCGGGGGCCTCGACACCTCCGTGGCGATCCGCTGGATCGCCGAGACCTACGACGTGGACGTGATCGCAGTGGCGGTCGATGTCGGCGAGGAAGCCGACTACGAGGGCATCCGTGAGAAGGGCGAGCAGGTGGGCGCGGTCGAATCGATCGTCGTAGACGCAAAGCAGGAGTTCTTCGATGATTACATCACCCGGGCCATCGCCGCGAATCTCACCTACGAGAACAAGTACGTGGCCTTCACCGCTCTCGCCCGCCCGCTGCTGGCGCAGAAGCAGGTAGAGGTGGCGCGAGAGAAGGGCGCAAAGCTGGTAGCCCATGGCTGCACCGGCAAGGGAAATGACCAGGTGCGCTTTGAGGTAAGCTATGCGGCGCTGGAGCCGGGGCTTGAGATCATCGCTCCCGCACGCGAGTGGGGCATGACCCGCGAAGAATCGATCGATTACGCCAACCAGCACGGTATCCCTGTGCCGGTCGGCAAGAAGAGCCCTTACTCGACCGACACGAACCTCTGGGGCCGGTCGATTGAGTGTGGAGCCATTGAGGACCCGAGCCTCGAGGCTCCCGAGGATGCCTGGCAGTGGACCGTCAGCCCGCTCGATGCCCCCGACGAGCCGCACTATGTCACCATCGGCTTCGAGGAGGGTGTGCCTGTCTCGATCGACGGTGAACTGATGGGGGGCGTCGAACTGGTCAGCGCACTGAACGATCTCGGCGGTGCGCATGGCGTCGGGCGCGTCAATATGATGGAGAACCGCCTCGTGGGGATCAAGTCGCGCGAACTCTACGAGTGTCCGGCCGCCACGATCATCATCGAAGCCCATCGGGACCTTGAGAGCCTCGTGCTCGACCGTGAGACGATGCATTTCAAGCAGCACATGGAGCTTAAGTACGCCGAGATGGTCTACTACGGCCTATGGTTCACTCCGCTTCGCAAGGCGCTCGATGCGTTCATGCTCGAGACCCAGGCGCCGGTTGCCGGCGAGGTTACAGTGAAGCTCTACAAGGGCCGAGCCGAAGCCGTTTCGCGCAAGTCCGACCAGTCGCTCTACGACTTCTCACTCGCAACCTATGGCGATGAGGACGTCTTCGACCAGTCGGGGGCCCGCGGGTTCATCGAGATCTTCGGCCTGCCCGCAAAGGTGACGTCGATGATCCGTGGACTCCCGGAGTGATTCCGCGGCCCGCAGTCCCAGGCCGCGTCTGAGATGGAGATAGTGCGGTCGGGGAGCGGTTGACAGTTGCTCCGCCGACTGGGTGCAGATAACGAGCGATGCAGATGGCGTCGCCCATGGAGGCAGGAATTGAGATGAGGCGTCTCTCAGCAGTTACGATTACGCTTGCGGCATTTGGATTGACTGCGGCGCTGGTGATGATAGCAGGCTGCCCCCCCGAAGAGACTGTAGTTGACGATACTGTGGTGTTGGACGAGGAGCTCGTGGGAGAGCCGATCAGAATCGGAGGGCTGTTCGCGATCACCGGTGCGGGTTCGTCGCTGGGTGAGCCCGCGCGCGACACGGCGGTGATGCTCGCCGAGCATATCAACGCTGAGGGCGGCACACACGGTCGCCCGGTGGAGATCGTAGTGCGCGACACGAAGAGCCTCGAGACGGACGCCCTCAATGCCGCGATGGAGCTGGCCGATCGTGAGAATGTGCTCGCAATCCTCGGTCCCAGCCGCAGCGGAACCACGATGGCGGTAGTGGATTATGTGGAACGCACAGGAGTGCCGCTAATATCGTGCGCGGCTGCCCGGAAGATCACCGACCCCGTGAAGGATTACGTCTTTCAGGTCGCACCGGGAGATGCCGACGCTGTGTATCGTATCTACGACTACATGCGCGAAGAGGGTATCTCAAAGATAGCGACCCTCACCGCGTCCAGCGGTTTCGGTGAGGAGGGACGCGCGCAGCTTCAGGCGCAGGCGGCAGATTTCGACATCGAGATCTTGGCGGCGGAGCAGTTCGCCGACGATGACAACGACATGACCGCGCAGCTTACCAGCATTCGGGGCACCGAGGCGGAGGCGGTAGTATGCTGGGGCGTTGGACGAGCGCCGGCGCTGGTGGCGAGAAACATGACGCAACTCGGGATGCAGATCCCGCTGTTTCAGAGCCACGGAGTGGCGAATCAGCGGTTTATCGACGTGGCCGCAGACGCCGCCGAAGGCGTCATAATGCCGGCCGCCAAGCTGATTGTGCTCGAACAGCTTCCTGAGGATGAGCCGCAACTTGATGCGCTGCGCCAATACCATGAGATGTTCGTGGACCAGTACGAGCGTGAGCCGGACCACTACGGCGGGCACGGATGGGATGCATTGCAGATAGTTCGGGAGGCCATCGAGCGTGCCGGACCAGACGTGGAGCGGGAGACGCTGCGTGACGAGATAGAGAACACGCAGGGCCACGTGGGAATCGCAGGCATATTCAACTATGCATCCGACGATCACTACGGCCTGACGCCCGATGCGTTCGTGATGGTCACAATCGAGGATGGACGGTGGCAACTGCTGGACTGAGGAGGCTGCATTTCGTATCAGATCTCGCAAGACCCCGCGGCCTCTGCTCTCGGCCACCAATAGCAGGTGATTGCGGCCTGTGCGCGGAATATGCGCTTCCCCACACAGCTCTGGATGATCGGATGGCAGACTTATCGGAGTGCATTACGCAAGATGAGACACGGTATAGTTATGCTCCGGCACACACACCTGACGGCGACAACTATCGCTCACACAAGGCCGTTGACAGAGATCAGCCGCATCTGTACACTTCGCGGCTAACGTGACGTTCCGTAAGCCATCGAGTACGAACAGGGAGGCGTTTCGATGCGCAGAATAGGCAGCACCTGGAGTCTGTTGATTCTGGTGGGGCTGATGGCGGTGCTGGTCTGGTGCACGGGTTGCCCGGAGCAGCCGCCGGAAACGGTGATAGTTGAGGATTTCGCGCCGGACGAGGAGCCTTTGGGGGATCCGATCAAGATCGGGGCGGTCTTTGCACTGACGGGGCCTGCCTCATCGCTTGGTGAGCCGGAGCGTGACACTGCCGTCATGCTTCAGGAGCAGATCAACGCCGCGGGCGGAGTCGACGGCAGGCCGCTGGAGATCATCGTTCGCGATACCAAGAGTGACGAGGTCGAAGGTCTTACTGCGGTGCGATAGTTGATCGACCGGGAGGAGGTCGTGGCCGTGATAGGCCCGAGCACCTCCGGAGTAAGCCTCGGGATCATCGACACAATCGAGCAGGCTGAGATCCCCAATCTGTCCTGCGCCGCGGCTCGCAGAATCACCGAGCCGACGAAGAAGTGGGTCTTCAGCACCCCGCAAAGCGACGAGGATGCGGTGGCGAGGATATACCAGTACCTCAATGACGAGGGGATCAGTCGGATCGCTGTCATAACCGCCAGCAGTGGCTTTGGCATAGCTGGACTGGAGCAGCTTGAGCTGCAGGCGGAAGAGGCGGGCCTTACGATCGTTGCCAACGAGGAGTTCGCCGACACCGATACCGACATGACACCGCAACTGACCGGTATCGGTGGTAGCGATGCCGAGGTCGTGATCTGCTGGGGTATCGGGCCCGCGCCGGCCTTGATCGCGCGGAACATGAGGCAGCTTGACATCCAGATGCCGCTTATCATGAGCCACGGAGTTGCTAACCGGCGGTTCATCGAGGGCGCGGGCGGCGCGGCGGAGGGCATCATCCTGCCCGCGGGCAAGCTGTTGGTCGCAGACCAGCTTCCCGATGACGATCCGCAGAAGGATCTGCTGGTGGAATACGCGAGCGACTTCGAGCAGAAGTATGGCAGGCCCGCGGATACCTTCGGCGGACACGCCTGGGACGCGGTCATGCTGATAGTGAACGCCATCGAGGAGACGGGAAGTGCCGAGCCTGCGGACATCCGTGACGGCATCGAGAGCACCGAGGACTTCGTGGGCATAGGTGGCGTGTTCACCTTCGGGCCCGATCAGCACTATGGTCTGAATCCCGAGGCATTCGTGATGATCGAGATCAGGGATGGCGACTGGCACCTGATCGACGTTTGACGGGCGGTTATGCAGGCGTGTGGGCAGTGAGCAGCGCGCCCCGCGCCAACAATTTCGCCACCGAGACAGGTATCTCCGCGATCCGTGTAGAATAGGCGTTGCGTGAATATATCTGTCCGGAGAGGTCTGGGGCCGAGCCCTGGCGGGCGCGGCCCCTCTATTTGCCTCTGTGCAGGGAGTGCATGAGCAGTTGACTTCATCCCAGGTCTGGCAGTTGCTGATATCGGGCCTCACCATAGGAGGTATCTACGCGCTGATCGCGCTGGGTTTCTCATTGATCTACAACGCCACCAACGCGATCAACTTCGCACAGGGCGAATTTGTGATGCTCGGGGGCATGATAACCGCGGCCTCCTCATCCGCGTGGGATATTCCGCTTTGGCTGGCGGCGGTCTTCGCGGTCGTCGTGACAACCCTCGTTGGCCTGCTACTCGACCGCGCCGCGATCCGACCCGCTCGCAACGCCGGAATCGTGGTGGTGATCATCATCACCATCGGCGCGTCCATCTTCATCCGGGGATTGGCAAGTATCATCTGGGGGCCGGACGAGCGCCCGGTGGCCGCCTTCAGCGGCGACATGCCGATTCGCCTCTGGGGCGGAGCCATAGCCCCGCAGTCGCTGTGGGTGCTTGGAACCACGCTTGTCATCGCCGTCGCCATGTATGTGATCTTCGAGTACACCATCGTGGGCAAGGCTATGCGGGCCTGCGCGGTGAATCCTCACGCCGCGCGCCTGTGCGGCATCGAGATGTCGCGGATGATCACCTGGTCATTCGTGCTCGCGGCCTCGATCGGGGCAATCGCCGGGATCGTGCTTGCACCGATCACGATGACACAGTACACGGTCGGAATCATGCTCGGCCTGAAAGGCTTCTGCGCTGCCGTCCTCGGCGGTCTCGGCAGTGGTCTCGGAGGGATCGCAGGCGGTCTGATCCTCGGCGTACTAGAGTCTCTTGGCGCCGGTCTGATCAGCTCGCAGTATAAGGACGCAATCGCGTTCATAATCCTCATCGTAATGCTGCTGGTCCGCCCCAGGGGTATCTTCGGCAAGCCCGGGGGTGAGTGGTAGATGGCGGCCGAGACTGTGCCAGAGCCTGATGAACACGCCGAGGTCCGTGCGACGGCCCGACGGCGTCGTGCCGAGAACATCCAGCTACTATGTTTCTTTGTGCTGGTTGCTCTGATCCCGATCTTTGTGCGCAATCCCTTTCATCTGCACATTCTGATCTTCATCGGCCTCAACCTGATGCTCACTGTCGGGCTGAATCTGCTGATGGGCTATGCGGGTCAGGTCTCACTGGGCCATGCGGCGTTCTACGGTCTGGGCGCTTACACATCGGGGATTCTGACCGCGACCTACGGATGGAATCCGTGGCTGGGGATGCTTGCGGGGCTGGTGCTTACCTGCATCGTGGCATGGCTGGTGGGCAAGCCCACGCTTCATCTCAAAGGTCACTACCTCGCGATGGCCACACTGGGCGTAGGGATCATTGTCCATGTGGTCTTCCGCCAATGGACACCTGTTACGGGTGGATCGGCGGGACTGACCGAGATACCATCGATGACGCTTTTCGGTTACGAGATCACCTCGAGGATGCACGTGCAGTACTACTACTTCGTATGGGCGTGGGTCGCTCTTACGATGGTGCTGTGCGCCAATCTCGTCGTCTCACGCCCAGGCCGCGCGCTGAGGGCCCTCCATGACAGCGAACTGGCCGCACAGACGCTGGGAATTGCCACGAGCAGGTATAAGGTTCGTGTGTTCGTGCTGACGGCGGCTTTCGCATCGATCGCAGGCACACTCTACGCCCATTCATCGATGCGGTTCCTCTCTCCCACACCCTTCGACTTTCACACCTCAATCGCGCTGCTGGTGATGGTGGTGCTCGGTGGGGCGGGAACGCTTTGGGGACCGGTCCTGGGGACATTGACGGTAACAGCGCTGCACGAGGTGCTTCGGCCTTACACGAACTGGGATATTGTGATCTACGGCCTGATTCTGATGGTTCTGATGATAGCCATGCCCGGTGGTCTTTCGCGCGCATTCGGCTCGATCTGGGGATGGATCACACGCCTGGCAGGACGCGGAGAGCGTGATGATACATGAGCCGGACTGTACTCCAGGTTGAAGGCCTGACGAAGAGTTTCGGCGGGCTGAAGGCAGTTCAGGATGTCGGTTTTGAGGTACGGGAGGGGCAGATCAAGGCCCTGATCGGACCGAACGGGGCCGGTAAGACTACGATCTTCAACGCAATCACCAACGTTCTGAGGGCTGATGCCGGATCCGTGCTCTTTGATGATCGGGAGTTGCTGGGACTTGCATCCCATCAGATCGCGAAGCTCGGCATAGCCCGGACCTTTCAGACTACGCGGCTGTTCGATCACATGACCGTGCTTGAGAACGTAATGGTCGGCCGGCACATCCGCGGGCACACCAACATGCTCACCGCCGCGCTGCGCATCTTCGGCGCGGGTGCGGAGGAGCGCGAGGCGCGTAACGTGGCGATGCAGACACTGGAGCAGGCCGGTCTGGCGCACCTCGCGGCACGGCACGGTGCGGAGCTTCCGATCGGACAGCGCCGTCTGGTCGAGGTGGCGCGAGCCCTGGCCTCGGGACCGAAGCTGCTTCTCATGGACGAACCCGCCGCAGGTCTGAACATGCGCGAGACAGAGCAGATGGGTGAGATCATCAACGACATACGCGACGGCGGCGTCACCGTACTGCTGGTTGAGCATGACATGTCACTGGTTATGGAGATCTCCGACGAGATCCTGGTGCTCGATCGCGGCGCGGTGATTGCGGAAGGCCCTCCCAGCGAGGTGCGCGCGGACGAGCGTGTGCTGGCGGCCTATCTGGGGCAGGAGGTGAGCGACTGATGCTGCGACTTACCAGCGTCGAGGCCTCCTATGGGCCGGTGAAGGCTCTGCGCGGGGTCTCCCTGCACGTTGAGGAGGGGGAGATAGTCACCCTGATCGGAGCCAACGGAGCAGGCAAGAGCACCACACTCGAGGTGATTTCCGGCCTCATACGCGCCGGCTCCGGTGAGATATTGTTTGACGGAGAGGTGGCGACCAACTGGCCGCCGAGCCAGCTTGTTCGAGCCGGAATGTGTCATGTTCCCGAGGGGCGCGAAGTCTTCGGGAGCATGAGCGTGACCGATAACCTTCTACTGGGCGCTTACGCCCGCCGCGGCAGGAAAGCTCGCTCAGAGGTGCTTGACGACATGGAGCAGCAGTTCGAGCGCTTCCCCGTGCTGGCCGAGCGTCGCGATCAGCTTGCGACCAGCCTCTCGGGCGGGGAGCAGCAGATGCTTGCGCTGGCGCGAGGTCTGATGTCGCGACCGAAGCTACTGATGCTTGATGAGCCGTCGCTGGGACTCGCCCCGATCATCGTACAGCGGTTCTTCGCCGAAATCGAGGCACTGCGGAATGAGGGTCTGACAGTGCTTCTGGTAGAGCAGAACGCGAGGGCTGCGCTTCGCATCGCCGACCGCGGCTACGTGCTGGAGACCGGCCGCATCGTGCTCGACGGCACGGCCCGCGATCTGCTGGAGAATCCGGAGGTGCGGCGCGCCTATCTCGGGAAGGGCTACAAAGAAGTCTGGGAATAAGGTGCGGCAGGGAGGCATGCAACGATGAGTGCACAGCGGATCTGGGACCCCGAAGTGGAGACGATGCCTCGGGACGAATTGCGTCAGGTGCAACTAGAGCGGCTGCAGGTCACGCTTAATCGTGCGATGCGCAATGTCTCGTTCTATCGAGAGCGCTTTGCGCCGCTGGACTTCGTCCCAGACGGGGTTCGCTCCCTTGATGATCTCTCACGCCTGCCGCTGACCGGTCGGACGGACATGATAGAGGGCTACCCATACGGCTTCTTCGCAGTGCCGCTGCGCGACGTCGTTCGGATCGACACTGTCCCGGGGCTCACGCACGGCCCGGCAGTGTCCGCTTACACGCGCAACGACCTCGAGCACTGGACAGAGCTTGCCGCTCGGGTAATGACCGCGGCGGGAGTCACCGCCGACTCGGTCGTGCAGATCCCCTTCGAGACAGGCATGTTCGATGGGGGCTTCGGCTTCGCACGAGGAGCGCAGCTCATCGGCGCATCGGTAATCTCGGTGCCGGGCGGCGACTATCGCAATCAGGTGCGCGTCATGCACGACTACCGCACCACGGTGCTGGCAGCGACGCCCTCGGACGCGCTACACCTCGCCGATGAGCTGGAACGTGAGAAGATCGGGCCGCGCGGACTCTGGGTGAAGGTTGCGCTGCTCGGCGGTGAGCCGTGGCCTGAAAGCGTGCGTGAGGAGATCGAGGAGCGGCTCGCCGTGCATACAGTGGACAACTACGGAAATCGCCTCGCGGCATGGCCGGGGCTGGCATACGAATGTGAGGCGCGCCACGGTCTGCACGTCAATGAAGACCACTTCCTTGTGGAGACAGTGCACCCGGATACGCTGGAGCCCGTTCCCGCGGGTACCGAGGGTGAACTGGTTATCACCACGCTGGAGAAAGAGGCGCTGCCGGTGATTCGCTACCGCACCGGCGATCTGTGCAGCTTGACACACGAGCCGTGCGAGTGCGGGCGGACCTTCGCGCGCATCCCCCGCCCCTCCACGCGGGTGGATGATACGATCATCGTTCGCGGGATCGCTATCCAGCCGCAGGCGGTGGGAGATACCGCCGAAAGTGTGCTGGGCGCGACCGTCATCCATCAGATGGTGGTCGGAGAGCGACACTTCGACGACATCGAGATTCGCATCGCGGTGCCATCAGAGCTGGGTGAGGGCGAGCAGGGCCTCGTGAAGCTGGCAAGTAACAGGGCGGAACTGGAGAGGGAACTGGCCACGACACTGGGCCTGACTGTGCGCGTGTCGATGGTCGAGCGTGATAGCCTTGAAGGCTCCGAGGGTGCGCCCAGTATCTTCGTTGACCTGCGCGGGCGGGAGCGTTGAGTCGCCGCGACGCGCAGAACTTGCGGCATTCCGTTACCCCTGATCTCCGGCGAGGGCGCGAGATATTCGTCCCTCAGACTGCTCTCGAAGTCAAATGGTGCGCCGCGCATAACCCGCACGACTTGCACACAGATTAGCACGATCTCCCTCAGAAGCGAACCGCGTCCCTCATCCTTGCGTCTTTCATCACAGACGAGAGAAAGCCGCGGCAGGTGCAACTCAGAGAACTGCGTCTCCGGCTCGAGTATTAGCAGGCATGTATTACGCGGAGGTCCAGAATGAAAGCGCTCATCTTCTCAGCAATCATGGCGTTTGCAGTTGGACCGTGTGTCGCTGATCAACTGGTCGTGATCGACCTGCTGCACCTTAACGCGGAGACCTTCGCGCGCTCACTAAGTGGAGGCGGGGACGCAAGCGATGTTCTCAGCCGGGAGGCCGCTGACTTTGCGGTCGAGGCAATGCAGGATGTCACGGCGCGGGGGCGCGGGCGAACAGACCTCCCCCACTCGATCTCATACAGTCGCGCCCGCTCCATCCCGGACGGGGCCGCCGACCTGTCGAGTCTGCTTCCGGACGGTCTGTCGGCTCCACCGATGGCCGCGCCGGGCAGGAACGCGCTTCTCGTGCGCGGGCGGCCGGAGGCGATCGACGAGTTCCGCGAGGTGATCGCGACTGTTGATCTTCCGACTCCGATGGTGAATGTCGATCTGCAGATGGATGAAACGACCGTTACGCGAGTGCGTGAGATCAGCCCCTATCTTGAGGCGTGGGGATGGGGTGGCGAGGTGCGCGCGGGACAGCGGCCCTCTCGCTCGAGGATTGCGTACACAGTTGGCAACCTGCGTGCGATGCTCGGGTACGATGCCCGTGACGCATACCGACGGAAGAGCACCGCGACAAACGTGACAGGCATGAGCGGGATGCCGCTGGTTATCTCAGTGGGCGAGGCACGGCCTCGTATCGTTAGTGAGGTTTACTACGACCACTGGGGACGACGGCGCGTGCATCACTATCCGGAGGCGGTATTCGCGGGTGTAACTCTCTGGGTGATGCCCACCGTACACGCCGATGACAGCGTGACGATGGTGCTGCGACCGATGCTCTCGGAGGTAGTCGGTCCGGCACCGCAGGTGGGGGCGGGAGACATCGTCCGGAGAACGATGGTCGAGACGACAGTGCGCGTGCCGGACGGGCAGTCGCTGGTGATTGGCGGACTCGACCGGCATCTTGACGATCTTTCGCGCAGCTTCCCGGCATCATCGGGGCGAACGCGCGGCGACAGCAGTTCGGTCATCACGGTGAGCCCGACGATTGTGCGGATGCGGGGAAGCGGACGCTGAGCGGGGCCCTCGAAGCGAGCATTGCGCTCAATCCAGGTGAGGTCTCAGACACTCTCGGGCCTCAGCAGCGGAGAGGCCCGCGACGTGGATCGTCTTGCGGCGGGAGGTCTGACCTCGAAGCAG
>PXBW01000094.1 GCA_003566775.1 candidate division WS1 bacterium | reverse complement strand
GGGGCTGTCGAGCGCCAGCTCGGCGAAGGACAGCAGCACCACCGGATCGGTGGGGTCGATCTCCATGAGCCGCGCGACATGCGCCATGGCGTCGCCATGGCGGCCCTGCAGCTGCGCGATTTCCACCAGCGCCAGCCTTGTGCCGCGCTCGCGCGGAAAGACATGAGCGAAGATGTCTGACGTGATCGGCAGGCTGGCCTGCGCGGCGATCTCGTATTTCGCGAACAGCGTTCCCAGATCGCCAAGCGGGCCCAGCGCCTTCTGAAAATGGCCCTTCGCGGCATCGAGTTCCTCGCGGCGCAGGCGGATCATCCCGGCCATCCAGGCGGCATCGGGCAGATCGCGCGCCTCTTCCAAGGCCGCCAGCGCCGCATCCTGATCGCCCTCGTTGAGCGCGCGAATGCCATCGACGAAGCGCTTCTCATCCCCCGGGGTCATCAACCGCTGGAAGAAGCCGAGCTTCAGCCTGTCGCGCTGCGGTACGCGCGGCGCCGGGGCCGCGCCGCCGCGCCCCGTGCGCTTGCGGTCATGGACGGTGTAGAACAGCCCCGTCCCCGGCAGACCCGCCGTGGCCCGGTTGCCGCGCGGGCTGATGGTGTATTTCGCCCCGCGCGGGCCCAGCGACAGCGAGGCCGTCGATTTCGACAGGTTCAGGGTGACACCGGGGGCCAGACGGATGCGGCGCCAGAAGCGGAAGGGCATGGCTCAGCCCCCGCGCGAACCGGCGGCGATCCGGTCGAGCGTGTCCAGCGCATCCTCGAGCGTCTTCACGGCGCCGAATTTCTCCTTCTCGGTCATGTTCGGGTTGGAAGGGATCGCCCGCGTGCCCTGCACCAGCGCCTCCCGAACAGCCGCGCCGCGATCCGGCGTGCCCAGCACGATCTGGCCCATCAGGATCTGGATCAGCATGTTCTGGGCCACCAACTGTCCCGCGAAGACCTGCGTGTCGTTGTTCTTCATGATTATCGTCGAATCCCTGCGGTCTGGCCGATGCCTGCCATTTTCAGTCTCGTTCTCGATCCTTTATAGACAGGGAAACGGACGAGGCCAAATCGGCAGGAGGCATCTGACCTGCCATCATTCGGGTTCCGTTTCGCCGATTTCCAGCTGCCGGCTTTCAGACAGAAGCCATTTCTCGATTGCCGCAGCAGTCTGCTCGACTGATCGCGGCTTGCGCAGCGCGCATTCCCATATTGTTGCCACGCGCCATCCATCTGACAACAACGCATCGCGTACTGCGCGATCGCGTCTGACATTCGCGACAAACTTCTCTGCCCAGAAATCGGGGCGGGTAGCGGGCGTGGTCGCGTAGCGACAGCCTTCGTGACGGTGCCAGAAGCAGCCATGCACGAAGATGACGGCCCGGTGCCTTGCAAGGATCAGATCCGGCCGACCAACGAGACCCTTTCCGTGCAGCCGATACCGGAAGCCACGCGCATGGAGTGCGCGCCGCAGGACCATTTCCGGTTTCGTGTCCTTGCCCCGGATCCCGGACATCATCCGGGAGCGGGTCTGCCTGTCGACGATATCCGTCATTTGCCTCCTGGCCTCTGCTTCAGGACCTGGTATACAGCCTGCAAGCGGAATTCGAGAGGCCCCTGATTTGCCAGCCACTTTCGGCATCGTCGATCTTTTTGCCGGCCCGGGTGGGCTGGGTGAGGGCTTTGCTTCCCTCGACATCGGCGGCAATGCGTCGTGCCGAATCGGCATCTCGGTCGAGAAGGAGGCCTCGGCGCACCGCACGCTGACCTTGCGCGCGTTCCTGCGGGCGCATCAGGTGCGTCACTGGGCGTTGCCAGAGGAGTTTATCGACTTCCATGCCGGTCTGATCCCGGAGCCCGACTGGAGCGAGGTGGATGCGGCGGCGTGGCAGCATGCGACGGCGGAGGCGCAATGCCTCGAGCTCGGGATGGAACCGGCAGCCGCCGCCATCGATCATGCCATCCGCGCGCTTCGCAGGGATTTCGACGACACCATCCTGATCGGTGGCCCGCCCTGCCAGGCCTATTCGCTTGTCGGGCGCGCTCGGTCGAAGGGGAAGATCGGATACATCCCCGAGGAGGACGAGCGACACTATCTTTTCCGCGAATACATCCGGGTGCTCGACCGCCTGCGCCCTGCGGCCTTCGTCATGGAAAACGTCAAGGGCATGCTGTCCTCGACGGTCGAGAGCCGCCTTGTCTTCGAGATGCTGATGGAGGACCTCGCCTCGCTCGGTACCGGTCGGGAGCATCGCTACGAGATGCGGGCGATCCGGGTGGTGGACGGCAGGGCCAGCCTGCAGGAGGCCGCGCAGCCCTCCGACTTCATCGTCCGCGCCGAGGAGTTCGGGGTTCCGCAGCGGCGTCACCGCGTGATCATCGTCGGCATCCGCTCCGACCTGGCGTTCAGGGCCACCGGCACGAGCATACCGGTTTCCGGCGTGACACGGACTGTCGATGACGCCATCGGCATGATGCCGGAACTGCGCAGCGGCCTGAGCCGCGGTCGCGACGACCCGGCAAGCTGGCGGCACGAGGTCGTCGAGGCTGCCCGGCTGCTGGCAGGCATCCACCGGGGCAAGGAGGACGGCCCGCTGCGCGAGGCCTTCTCCGCCGTTGCCAAGGGTCTGAAGGGCGAACTTCTGGCACCCCGCCTGTCGGCACGTCTCCCCGAGGGCTATGGCACGTCGAACGACGAACTCCTCGCCTGGCTGGAGCGCCCTGCGTTGCGCGGCTTCGCCCAGCACGAGACACGCGGGCACATGCCCTCGGACCTCGGGCGCTATCTTTTCGCTGCCGTCTTCGGCGCGGTGCGCGGTTACAGCCCAAAGGCTTCCGATTTCCCGCTGTCGCTCAGCCCCGACCACCGCAACTGGCACAGTGGGATGTTCAACGACCGCTTCCGGGTCCAGCTCGCAGGGGAACCATCGACCACGATCACGAGCCACATCTCGAAGGACGGCCACTACTTCATCCACCCCGATCC
>PXBW01000133.1 GCA_003566775.1 candidate division WS1 bacterium | reverse complement strand
GTGCCTGCGGTCGATGTTTCATCTGCTATCACCTCAACCACAGCTTACACAGACCATCACCCAATACCTCTTAATCTCACCGACCTTTCCCACTTTTTTCAGCAGTCAGATAATTGCGATTCTCGCAGCGATTCTATTCCCCGTCTTCGCGCGCGCACGAGAGAGTGCACGAACTACCAACTGCGCGAGCAACATCAGGCAGTTGATGCTCGGCGTACTGATGTACGCTCAGGATTACAACGAGTTGCTTCCTAACGAGCAGTACAATCTCGGCGGTGGCGGGAACGAGCCTCTCGTTGATGCGTCGTGGCGAGGAGCCATCTTCCCCTACATCAGAAACGCCCAACTGTTCATCTGTCCGAGTCATAGTCCGAGTGCCGGGAGCCATGGGATCTTCGACGGACGATACGCAGATCAGAAGATGACCGGCAGTTACGCGATTAACGACTGGCACCAGGACAGCGGCTCACCCACGCCTCCGAAGAATCAGTCCCTTGGCCGCATCTGGGACGCCTCCGGAACGATCTTTTTGCTCGAGAGTCCGGGGAGCCCTGATGACGTCTGTCCGCCAGGCAATGAACACGGGCAGATCGAACTCGGCAATGTCTCCAGCAGTACCCTCAATGCTCTGAGGCGGCACAATGACGGCGCAAACTACGCGTTCGTTGATGGTCATGTCCGGCGACTGGTGCCTACGGAACTGTGCCCCGCCGGCGGTGGTCACAGCGCCTGTCTGATGAGCATCGAAAACTGATAAGGCTACTTCGCAGCTCCGTGTGGCGGCGCAATGCGGATCGCCACGGCCTGCCGCTGGCGGTGCGCGAGGGATTCGACTGCCTGACCGGCTTCGCCTTCGAGCATCCGCAGGCCAGTGCGCTGCGCACGCTGTATACCCAGCTCATGCTGCAGCGCGGCTTCCTGGCAGGGGCTGCCTTCTCGCCTACTCTCGGTCACACCGACGAGATAGTGGATCTCTTTGGCGAGGCTGTGGATGAGGTGTTTGCGGAAATCGCCGAGGCCCTCGAAGCCGAGCAGGTGATCGAGCGGCTCCGCGACCCGGAGGCCCACAGCGTCTTCCGAAGGCTGCTGTAAGAGTGCCCGCCCTGCGAGGGCTCGACGGCACCTTGCGGGACTGATTTGTGGCTCACATCGGGCGTCTTCGATGGTGGCTGGCGTCTCTCTTGCCCACGGAGGAAGAACCGAGCGGCGCGCTGAAGAACACCGGACAGTCTGCCCGCCGAAAGGCGAGGGAGCGGGTCCGCGATGCCGCTCCCCTTGCCCCATGCACCCGGGTCTCCCTCGGTGTTGGGAAGACCCGGCAGTCGAGCAATCTGATCGACCCTGGGGGACACCACGATGATGGACATGCGAACGGTGTTCATCGCCTGTAGCCTGTTCGCCTGCATGGCGCCCGCTCACAGCCTCACGCTGGTGGCTGATGGCGGGCCCGAAGCCGTGATTGTGGTCGCCGACGATGCAACCATGACCGCCCAATACGCCGCTGAGGAACTGGCCCTTCACGTTGAGAAGGCCACCGGCGTACGCCTTGAGATGGCCGCGGAATCGGCGATCCCCGAGGGATACGCGTCCCGGGTATTCGTCGGTCTCACGGACGCGGCCCGGGCGCAACACCTCGACACCACGGAGCTTGAGCGAGACGCATTCTTCGTGAGGACCGTCGGCAGCGACCTGTTTGTGCTCGGGCAGGAAGATCCGGAGCTCGATGAGTTCCTGGCCCCGGGCATCAACCGGAGCGTGATCTACTACGGCTACATCCCGCGCGATCCGACACCACCGAACGGCACGCTGTTCGGGGGGTACGAGCTTCTGGGCCGTTACGCCGGGGTGCGCTGGCTGTGGCCGGGCGAGTTGGGGACCTACGTGCCGGCGACCGACCGGATCGAGATCGGTGAGGCACTGGACGAAACGCACACTCCCGCGGTCAAGATGCGCAACTTCGGCTGGCAGAGACTGGCCACTGCTGCGCGGGCGGGCGAGAATCCGGAACTGGAGCGTATCGGCTTCACCCGCGACGGCTTCCAGCAGTACCACGCGGACCTGGCTGTCTATCTCGCGCGCCATCGCCTTGGGCGCAGCGAGCGGCACTACAGGTGCAGGCACGAATTCACCGGCTGGTGGGAAGAGCACGGGGCGGAGCACCCGGAGTGGTTCATGCTTAACGAGGAGGGCAATCGCGGGCCACTGCCCGGCGCCAACACCAGGCACGTCGCGCCGTGCGTCTCCAATCCCGATTTGCACCGGTACATCGTCGAGGAGCACTGGCCGGGGCCGGGCCATGATCTGGCGCTCGGAGACGTGGACAGCCGCGTCTTCTGCCACTGCGATGATTGCCGCGCCTGGGACGTCGAGCCTGACCAGCCGCTGCCCGAGTTCGTCAGGTACGATCCGGTAGTGTCCAATCGCTACGCCCGGTTCTGGAACACGATTGCCGAGATGGCCGCGGAGAGAGACCCGGACGTGGTCGTGACGACCTTCCTGTACTGGAACTACATGCCCGCTCCCGCGGGAGATATCAGCCTCCACCCGAACATCTACGGCGAGTTCGCGCCGTGGTCACACTGGTATCGCTTCTACCCGATGATCGAGGAGGCGGACCAGTGGCTGCGCGAGCAGTGGCTCGGCTGGCGCAGGACGGGCATTGAAGTCGCCTACCGCCCCAACACCTTTCACGCCGGATACGTCATGCCCTACCTGAGCACGCGACAGGCGGGCGAGTTCTTCCAGTTTGCGTACGAGAACGGGATGAGGGCTTTCCATTTCGACACTCTCTTTGGGCACTGGTCCACCCGCGGCCCGATGCTCTACATGTTCATGCGGCTGTCGTGGCAGCCGGATCTGGAGATTGACGAAGTGCTTGCCGAGTACTACTCGGGGTTCGGCCCGGCTGCAGAGCATGTCCGCGCTTACTTCGACTGCTGGGAGCAATACTCGCGGACCGCGGGTAGTTCGGAGTATCGCTCCGCCTACGGCGTGCTGAACCCCGTACGCGCCGACCGGCACTATCCCGAGGACTGCTTTGCTCCGGGCTTCGCGCACCTTGACCGCGCGCTTGAGGCGGCTCGAACCGACGCGAATCCGGACTACGCTAAGCGGGTTGAGTTCCTGCGGGCGGGGCTGGAGCACGCGCGACTGGCATCGCGGATGATGGCTACGCTGGAGGGTGAAGGCTACTGGGAGCGCCGACTGGGGGCACCCGGCACGGAGGCTTTCGAGCGGACCCAGAAGGCGTTGCAGGAACTGATCCGCTTCCGCCGGGAGACGGAGCACCTGTATATTTCGGACCTCCACGACGCCGCTCGGCGAGAGAACAACCATCTCGATATTGGTGGCCTGCTGGGCGATCCCGATGCTAGAGAGCGAGCGGCACCCGATGCGGAGCCGATAGGCCTGTAGACTGGACAATGGTGGTGGGGTTGGATCGGCCAATCGCGCCTCTCGGTTACCCTATCAAGGCTGCTCCGACATCTGATCGAGCATTGACCTCGTTCAATCGATCCGCCACGCTTCGAGGGAGGTAGTTTGCCCCCGCGCGACCAAATCTTCCGGGCCGGAATGCGATGTCTCAGGAGGTCGTTGCCCGTGAAACTGCACCGTCCCTCAACTGTGGCCGCGTTACTGATTCTTCTCACCGGCGGAGCCGCATTCTGCGCCGATTACTACCTCGCACCCGACGGAGATGACGCCGCCGCAGGGACACGCGAGGCACCCTGGCAGAGCCTCGCGCGCGCCAACGAAGTGCTCCAGCCCGGCGACACCGCGACATTCCTTCCAGGGGATTACCGTGGTGCCATCTCACCGGTGAACAGCGGCACGGCCGACGCGCCGATTGTCTACCGCTCCGCCGAGCCGCGGGCCGCACGAGTGATCCCGGAGGATAGCGCGGGCGCGATACTGCTCGACGGCCATGAGCATATCACGATTGCCGACTTCCACATTGACGGGGAAGACTGGGCCAACTGGGGCATCGTCGCGAACTGCCGCCAGATCACCATCAGCGGCTGTGAGATGCGCGCGGAGATCGGTGGCTCGTTCTTTAACTTCACGGTGCGCGATTCCTCGCATGTGCGCCTGATCGACAACCTCTTCGACCGCGGGGCTCCCCAGTGCATGGACATGGTGCAGATACTGCACAGCAGTCATGTGGTCTTTGAGGGCAACTCGACTGCCCGCGCCGGGCATAACACGCTCACCATCAACTACAGCAACTACGTAGTCGTGCGCGCGAACGTCCTGCACAATGAGTTCGGCCGCAATCACACCATTCGCAATGGCGGTCGCATCCTCTACGAGGGCAACATCATGACCCGCGCCCGCGACAGCGCAGGCTCGGCGGGCAGCGTCTCGCAGACCGCGAACGATGACAGCATCATCCGCTTCAACCGCATCTTCGATAACCTCGGCGCACCGTGGGCAGTTGTGAACTACGTCCCGTCGCTTGATGGGCGCACCGGGATGCGCCGTGGCCCGTTCGTCAACATCAACAACCGCTGGTATCACAACGTCTTCGCCGACAATCTCGGCTATCGCGAGGGGTATGCGCTGGTATTCGGCGGAGGCGCGATGGCGCACAACATCTTCCAGAACAATATCTTCTACCGCAACGACTGGGCTGGCGGCCACGTACATGTTGACCTTCCGGCGATGCACTCGCGCGATCCGCGCTTCATCAACAATGTCTTCTTCAGCGAAGAGCCGGGGCAGGCGAGGATCCGCTACGACGGCAACCTGTGGTCTCCCGAGGAGGCGGACCGCAATACGCAGACCTTCAGTGGCATCTGGTCGCAGTTCCAGGGCAACATGGAAATCGACCCCGAATTCGTGGACGCGCCCAATCGGGACTATCGCCTGAGCCCTGGCAGCGAAGCGATTGACGCCGGCGCGCCGCTGACGTGGGCCATCGGCTCTGGCACCGGGCGCGAATTGCCGGTCGATGATGGCATGTTCTTCTACGATGGCTTCGGCATCGAGGGCGAAGAGGGCGACTGGATCGCCATCGGTAGAGGCGACAACCTCGCGCAGATAGAACGCGTCGAGCTTCGCTACTACCTCCCGGCGATCCTGCATCTCGACCGGGAGATGACTTGGGAGGACGGGGCCCCGGTGAGCCTCCCGTGGGCCGGGGAGGCGCCTGACCCGGGGGCCTTCGAGCACTGGATGGACCATCACGCGCGAATCATCGGCATGGCGACGCCAGCCACCCCCGAGCGGGGCGAGGTCGTCCAGTTCACAATCAGTCCGCAGGGCGGTGAGCTCGAGAGCATCTTCTGGCGCTTCGGCGATGGAGCGACCTCGCACCTGCCGGAGCCGACGCACGTGTACGAGGAGGCTGGCAACTACGGCGTGACGGTGCGCGCGAGCTTCACTGACGGCAGGAGCAGCGTGGACTCGCTCTTCGTCAGGGTGGTGGAGCCGGTCGAACGCTTCGCACCCTTCGTCGCGGCGGATTTCGAAGACGAGACGCGCCTGACCCACTGGGGCTATCACTTCAAGTTCTATCGCGGCCACCAGACCGGCTACGCGCATGTCGAGCGGCCCGATGGTGAGGGCAAGTGCATGCACCTGTTCTACCAGGCAGGCAAGCGCAATTCCAGCACCGCGGACATGGCACCGGGGGCGTGGGACATCCACCTCTACCCGATCCTGCGCTTCGACTACCGCATCCCGGAGGGCGTGCCGATCGCTCTTGAGGTGACGACCTTCCAGGCGCCCGAGCGCCCGAACGGCTTCACGCTGGGCGGGACTGATACGCGTTCGACGCGCTACGAGGACTTAGCCGCCTACCGCCTCATCGACGACGGTCAGTGGCACACCGCCGAGATCGACGTGCGGCGGGTCCATGATGTCCATCCAGACCTGCTGCACCTGCGGCAGTTCATCTTCTACACCAACTGGCAGGAGGAGGAGGGGCAGGAGTTCTGGTTCGATAACTTCTATATACTACCCGAGAACTGACCCCATGCGGAGAGAGCGCGATGGCTAAACCAGCCGGCGGGCAGGACATATCGGCAGAAAGCTGGCTCACCGCTCTGGAGGCCTCATTGCTGGTGTTGGCGGCCTACTTCCTCGCGGTCGCCGCGCTCGTCATGCTTTCGCCAGATGAACGGGACCTTACCGGATGGCTCCTGCGGTCCTCAGTGCCTCTCCTGATCATGCTGATCGGAGCACTGCTGGTCCGTCGCAGATCTGCAGACCTTTACGAACTCGGCCATACTCGCGGATGGCTGGGTTTGGCCTCAATCGGCGCTCTCCTTCTCGGCGCCACAGGTGGCATCTCGATTGGGCCGACGCTACCCACGAGTCTCGCCCCGCTTCTACCGGAGGCATCGGCGGCGGCATGGGGAGTGATATGGGTCGGAGTTGCGGCGCCAATCATCGAGGAACTGTTCTTCCGCGGGACTCTTCAACCCGCAATCGAACGCCGGCTCGGCGGAGGCCTGGCGATTCTGTTGGCCGGCACAGCCTTCACCATAGCCCACCTGGGAGGCATGCCGATAACCGTCGTTCCTGTCATTGGACTGCTTGGGATCGCTGCAGGCTTCGCCGCCCATCTTACGCAGAGCGTTCTACCCGCAATCACGGTGCACATCGGTTGGAACCTCGGAACCGTCGGCATCTCCTTCGCTGATTACACTCGAGTGCAATCATGGCATATTATGCTCTCTGCCTGTGCTGGCACGCTTTGCGTTGCGAGTGCATTCTGGCTTCGCCGGAAAGGAGCTGTGCGATGAGCGCACGAGCACCTGATTATCGCGAGGTGCGGGGGCAGAGCGTTCTTCTGGCATGGGCCGATCCCCCATGGTGGACAATCGTCGATCGCGACGCCGATCGCTTCATTGCCGCGTTGGTTGAAGGACTGTCCGCCGCCGAGGCGCTCGATCGTATTACGCCGCGGCGTGGCATCGAGCATGATGCCGCGCGGATCGTGCAGGCCCTGAGGCGCGCCGGAGTCATCGGGAGCAGACGTCCGTCCGCGCCGCAAAAACGCATCGAAAGCATCTCAGTGAACGTCACGAACCGCTGCAACCTGCGCTGCTCCTTTTGCTACAACCGCGATCGCCATGACATCGACAGCGAGCTTCCGGTGGATGAGATGATATCTGCGCTGGAGAGCATCAGGAGCTTGACCGCGAACGGGGCCTCACTCGCATTACTCGGCGGTGAGCCGTTGCTGACATCCGAACGGACGCTGACCTTAGCGGCGTGGGGAAAGCGGAGAAACATTAGGCCAATCCTTTCCACCAACGGAACGCTGGTAGACGCGGAGTTCGCGCGGCGGGCCGCTCAGGAGGGGATGGACTGCCAGGTGTCCATCGACGGCGCCAGCGCAAGCACACATGATCTGGTGCGCGGCAGTGGCAGCTTTGAGCGAGCCATCGAGGGCGTCCAGACCTTCGTCGAAGCCGGCGCCCACACAATCATCAGCATGGTGTTTCATGACGACAACGTCGCGGAAATCCACGACTATCTTCGTCTTGCGGCGGAACTCGGTGTGCAGGAAGCGCGTTTCATACCACTGAAGGCTCTTGCGGGAGGAGAGCAATACCGGCTTCCCGATCTGTCCGAAGTAGTAAGCACTGTTACCGATATAGTTTGCTCTCAGCCGACGCTGGGTAGCCTTATCGGTAGGGACTATGTGTCGATACTCGCACAGACCTGCCGCTCGTGCGCACTACGTGATGGCTGTGGCACCGGAAGTCAGACGTTCCTGCTCGATGCCGATGGCACGGTCTATCCATGCATCAATCTTTCGCAGCCCGAGATGGCATGTGGGAGCATTACGCAACGCTCGCTCCGGGACATCTGGCAGAGAGATAGCAGGCTGAGTCAGATTCGTGAAGACGTTGCTCTACATAATCGAGACAGGTGCCGCAACTGTTGGGTGCGCCACTGGTGCATGGGCGGCTGTCGCGGTGAGACTTACGCAAACACGGGGAAGCTGGATGCACCGTCGGTAAGCTGCGCGCAGAATCGCCGCGCTATCGTCGAGACCTTCTGGGCGATCAGCCGCTGTCCAGAGCTTGTGAGAGAAAGCCCGAAACACTGCGGATAGGCGCAAGGGAGTGGTGGCTATGCGCATCGAGTACGAGGGCGTGATCGAGCAGGGCCCGACATACCAGCATGTTGGCTATCTCGCGGCAGCGAACACCCGAGTTGTGGGCCATGAGGTGCATCTGCCACAGACACTGGGATTCGCAACACTCGGCCTGACGATACTCCTGATTACCGCGCGGGCCTCCCGACGACTGGGATTCGCACGAACGCTTATCGGCGCAGCGATAGGCGTCGTCTTCATTGGTCTCGCCTTGGCCTGGGGAATGTCATCAACACCGATTGTAGAAAAGTACTACAACGACCCCAATGAACAGACACGACTGCGTATCCAAAGCCACGAGCAGCGGGTGGAGCGGTACATTGATGAGCATGGTCAACTCCCAGCAACTCTGCCGCCCAGAGATGACGTAACCGCGCCCGGCACGATTGAAGATGAGAACCTCGACGCATGGGCGCGCGAATTTCGCTACGAGGTGTTCGAAGAACCGGATGAAGACGGAAACCTCTTCCGCGTTGTAAGCGCCGGTGCGGACGGTGTATTCGGCACCGAAGATGACATTCACCGGGGAATCACCCATGACGAGACTCGGATAATGGACCAGATGCATCGTCAGACAAATGCTCGATGAGCGCATGAAGCAATGCCTGCCACGGTTTCATAGATGAGATCTGGAGTTGGAGATGCAGCCTCCATCCCCGTAGCAGGACAGTGAACAGGTTGTCGTTTGTCTACTCCGCCGATCCCTCTTCTGAGATATTTTCAAGCGCATGACCCGCAGCTTACGGTGGATTACACTCCCGGCCTCTGAACTCCATATTGTGAACCGTGCACCATCGCCGTACGGTGCGTGGATGCTGTCGTCGTCGAAGGTGAAGAGCGCCTCTGTGGGGAAACTGTGTTTACAGGACATGACCCTGGGCCGAATTCTGATTCCGGACGACACTCAGGCGCGATACCTACGTTTCGGAGCAGCAGAATGTCTCGATTCAGCGTGGCTGTAATAATGCTCGTCACGATCGGCATCGTCTCCGCTGGCGAGGCCGAGGCGGTCACATGGAGTTTCGTCTCGGCCAACCAGAAGGTCTTCCCCGATACCGAGATCGGCGATCGTCATAGCGTCATTCTGCATGCCGCCCGTGGCGAGTACGTCTCGATTCAGATCGCTCTGCGCAGTGAGCAGGACGAGTTGCTCGACTTGGCGGTAGATATGCCAGCGGAGATCTTCGAGTGTAAGTATATTGACACGCCCGGCGTCGCGGCGTGGGGCTTTCCGGATGAAGAGAGATACTCGGACCTGCGTCGCGAAGTCTATCCCGATCCACTCCTCCCCGTAACGGAGATCGCGCTTGAGTCGGGGGTCACGAGGTCGCTGTGGCTCAGGGTGCAGGCTGAGGAGCCACAGACCATCACCGTTGAGTTCGGCGAGGAAAGGGCCGAGATCGAACTGGAAGTCTGGCCATTTGCGCTCCCGGAGACCCCCACTCTGCGCACGGCGATCGGCCTTGGAGGCGCGGGCTTCGCACGGATCTACGATACAGAGATAGGTTCAGAACGGTACCATCAACTCTACTCGCGCTACTACGAGGCTCTGTTACAATATCGTTTGAGCGGCTATCGACCGCCGTGGGGTGTGATGGATGAACGTGGCCAGCAGTACCTGATCGATCCACGGGTGACGAGCTTCATTCTTCCTTACACAGGCGATCCGGACCGGATGCGGGAGATCTGGAGGCAGTTGACCGCGCTCGGCATCGCGGATTGGGGCTGGTTCTACAATATCGACGAACCCACCACCCTGGAGGAATACGAGACGGTCAAAGGACAGGTCAACTACCTCAGAAGGGTCGCTCCCGGCGCTGACTATGGCCTACCCTTCTATACCGGTCTGCCCGATGGCAGCACGCCCTTCGACCACCTTGCTGATTTCGTCAGTATGTGGATGATACAGACCGACTACTACCATCATGGGCACGGCCTGGGCGACAGAGTCCGCCGGCAGGCGACTGAGCGCTTCGACGCAGGCGATGAGATATGGCTGTACACCGCTCATGCCCCTCGCGTGCCGTTCTGTAACATACTACTGAACAACACGGCTCTGCAGCATCGCCTGCTCTTCTGGCAGGTTTACGCTGAACACATTGCGACAGGCTACATATACTGGTCGAGCACCTACTGGGATCAAACAGATGATCCGTGGACGGACATCGCCACCGTCAAGAATATCGACGGTCATGTCTGGGGAGACGGCTCGCTGTTCTACCCCGGCCTTGCGGAGAAAGGTCATCTGCCTGAAGATGGACCGATCGGTTCGATCCGCCTGGAGGCTATCCGTGCCGGCCTGCAGGATCACGACTTGCTCATGCTTGCGGAGCAGGTATGGGGCCGGGAAAGAGCACAACAGCTTGCCCGCCGCATGGTCCCGAGCCTTGTGGATTATGTGACGGATCATGAGGAGTTCGCGGCGTTCCGGGTGGAACTCGGACGGCGCCTGGCCGCAGAGCCTCGGGCCGATTGAGTCGACGCACGGGGCAATACCTGTCACTGAGGGAGACGAGATCATGAAGCATCTTCGAGTCGCACTGATGGTTGTGGCGGTCATGACCCTGGCAGTTGGGCCGTTGATGGCCGCGGAATACTACGTGTCACCGGACGGCAGTGATGACGCTCCCGGCACTCGCGAGGCTCCGTGGCAGACCCTGGAGAAGGCCTCGCAGACCGCACAGGCCGGTGACACGGTGACGCTGCTGCCGGGCAGCTACGAGGGCCGGCTGCAACCCGCCAACAGCGGGACCGCCGAGGCGCCGATAGTATTCCGCGCCGAACCGCGCATGGAGGCCACGCTGACAGGACCCGAGAGCGGTACCTGCATCGCGCTTCAGGGCGTCGCGCACATTCGGCTGGAGGGCCTGCGCGTCAGGCCGGAGGGCAGCGCCACGAGTTGGATGATTGCGCGTGCGTGCTCGGATATCGTGATCGAAGACTGCCGCATGGAGCGCTCGACAGGCGGCCTCGCCGCACTGCTCGAAGACTGCGAGAACGTGGCGATTCGCACCAGCGTCTTTCAGGAGCAGCGCGGCGGCATCAACATGTTCCGCGTCTCCAGCACCACGCGCCTGCTCTTCGAGGGCAACGTGATCAGCCGCGCCGCACACTCGCCGCTGCAGTTCTACCCGCCGAACACGAACCGCTTCCTCGTGGTGCGCGGGAACGTCTTTCACTCCGCGTGGGGCCGCAGCTTCGAGTTCTTCCACGACACCGACGTGCTCTTCGAGCACAACATCGTCACCCATGCGTTCAACGGCGGCTGGTCGAACACCGCGATGACCAACATGGGGCTCACGCGCGCGATCCTGCGCCACAATCGGATCTTCCGCAACGTCGGCGGGCCGATCAGCATGCACCCGTGGGCGCGTGAGGACGGCTATCTCGCCGACACGCGCGTATACAGTAACGTCTTCGACGACAACGCTAATCAGGGCATCACCGCACACAGTTCCAGCGATTACACCCGTGACCTTGTGGTCGCCAACAACATCTTCAGCAGAAACGATCGTCACGGCGTGCGGCGGGCGGTGGAGATGCGCGGCGGCACCGCCGAGCAGGTGCGGGTGATCGCCAACGCCATCACCGGCCTCGAACCGGGGGAGCCGATCGTGCACGACTACGGTGACGTCTTCACCGTCGCGGCGGTGCAGGATGAGGCGCTGCAGGCCGAGCACGGAGCGCGCTACGTGGGCAACATCGACGCAGACCCCGGCTACGTCGATCCCGATCAGTACAATCACGCGCTGCATGAGGACAGTCCGCTGCGCGACGCGGGGAGCTTCCTGACCACCGCGCTGGGCGCCGGTGAGGGGACGCTGCTTCCCGTCGAGGATGCCGCGTACTTCTACGACGGCTTCGGCATCGAGGGCGAACAGGGCGACCTGATCGCGGTAGGCTCCTCCGAGCAGCGCGCACGCGTGGTCGAGGTCGATCATGAGGCGAGGACACTGCTGCTCGACCGCGAGGTAAGCTGGGCGGACGGAGATCCGGTGAGCCTGCCGTGGTCGGGCGAGGCGCCGGACATCGGCGTCTATGAGCACGGTGATGACGGTCGCGTGAGCGTGCAGGTGGTGGTGGAGCCGTTCCGGGCGCACCCGGGCCAGGAGGTTACGCTGCGCGCGGTCGTCCATGGAGATGCACAGCCGGCACAGGTAAGGTGGTGGCTCGGTGACGGCAACGTGGCCGAGGGAGCCGAGGTGACGCACAGTTACGCCGAGGAGTACGACTACCCGATCAGGGTGCAGGTGGTGGACGCGGAGGGGCGCGCTCACTACGGTCCCGGCTACGTCTGGGTCGAGGCCCCGCGCGATCCGGCCGCTCCGCTGATTCACTCCACGTGGGGCCCGGAAGATGACAGCGCGTGGTGGCTCTGGAAGAGCTACCGTATCATGCCCACCGCCTATCGTGACGTGGTGGAGGGTGGTGTGCGGCACGGCGCGAACACGCGCAACATTCCCGAGGGCTACGAACCGCCCGGAGACGGTGTCAACTATCGCCACGTGATGGCCCCGGAGGATGGCTCATCCCTGACCGCCGTGATACACCCCGACGGGTGGGACATCGACCGCTACCCCGAGGTATTCGTGCGCTACCGCCTCGGTGAGGGCACGCCGCTCATGCTCGCACTAAAGTGCTTCGGCACCAACGCGTGGGGGTGGGCGCGCTCGTCGGCGCTGGTCGGGCTAAGCCCTGCCGGGGAGTCGAGCCTGCCGCCCATCGCCGACCATGTGCTTCACGATGACGGAGAGTGGCACGAACTGACCTTCGATGTCAGGAAGATCCGCGAGCTCTTCCCGGACAATACCCACACGTTGCGCTGGCTGGAGATGGCCCGCGAGCACATCTCCTTTCAGGGACTGCCCGCGCGGATCTGCTGGCTCGGGCTGGGAGAGCGGCACGTGGCAGGGCTCGCCTTCAACGAGATGGTGCGGCGGGGCGAATTGAAGGCACCTGTGGTAATCGGGCGCGACCATCTCGACAGCGG
>PXBW01000310.1 GCA_003566775.1 candidate division WS1 bacterium | reverse complement strand
AGGAGATGATCCCCGGCGAGGCGCTGATCGGGATCGCGAACGTGTTCGTGGAGGTCGCGCCGCTGCATGTGATGTGTGATGTGCAGGACATCGGCGCGGTGGTCGACTCATCGAACCTCGGGTGTGATGCGCTGTTCGTGCACGACCGTTACCCCGGCGGGATGGGTTTCGCCATGCGATGCATGAGTCACTTCGACGAGATCATGCGGGCGGTGGCGCAGGTCATCATTAGCTGCGGCTGCGAGGACGGCTGCCCGTCATGTGTCGGGGCGCCGATACCGCCGTTTGCGGCGACGGACCTTGACTCGGCGGTGCGGGGACGGGTGCCGGACAGGGCCGCGGCGGCGGAGCTGATCCGGCTTATGATCGAGGGCTACCGGCCCGCGGTTCGAACCGCCGTACATGAATGAGGCGAGGGAACTCTCGCTCCCTCGCCTACCGCCGGCTGGACGTCCTGTCTCCTGCAAGCGCCTGCGTTGGAATACGCCGCACCTGTGGGACAGGAATTCTCTACTGCCGGCTCAGGCCTGGAAAGGCCAGATGCCTCTGGACGTCAGCCAGCTCGTGCTGTACTCGCGGTCTAGTCAGTGGGAGGGGTCATCCCGTCGGTGATCCTCTCCCCGGATTGCGTGGCGCTTGAGCGGACCGCGCCGCCCAGACCGGTCCATGCGGCGATTCCGGCCACTACGATCAGCGCCAGCAACAGTGCGTACTCGACAGTTGTCAGACCCTCTTCATCCTTCCACAGCTCTCGCATCCTGTCCGCCTCCTCATGCGTTCTTGTGGTGTATCGGGCTTCGCTTCCTGGGCCTGCCATCGGACTTCGCCCGAACGGCTCGCCAGACCCGGGTGGATCGTTATGCGATCCTCTGACTCAGCCGTTTCTCAAGGCAGGCTCAAGCATTTATGCCCGAATGTGGCCTCATTATACATACACAGAATATCCTGTCAAGGCCTCAAGTAAACATATTTTCGGCAAATAAGTGAGGAGACTTCACTTCTGGCTTTTCGGCCAATCGCTTTGAGCGCCTTTTAAGGCCGTTTTTAGCCGCAATATCGCCATGATGCGAATCAGGGGCGAGTGCTCAAGAAAGTCTCAAGAAGAGCCGGTAGGGTATGGCGTTCTGCAGCGAGTTCTCTCTCAAGCGGACAGGCCTGTTGTGACGGTAAGAGTTTGCTGTGTGGTCATCGAGTCGGAGAACGCAACTGCTGGGAAATCTGCCTGATGCGCTCGCTCACTCCGGCCGGAACATCTGGAAATCGCCGCCCGCCAGTTCGAGATGCTCGTAGTGATCGAGGCGAAAGGTGTGCCAGTAGCAGTCCCAGCGCGCGTCGGCCTGCAGGAATGCTCCGAGGCGGCGGATCATCTCCACGCGCGTGGCGGCCTCGCCCTCCTCGCGCGCTATGTTCCGGTGAGAGCGATCGTCGAGGTCATAAAGCTCATCGAAGTCGCTGGTGAGATTGCAGGTGTACATGAGGCTGCGCCCGTCGATCACATCGAAGAGCGCGACCGCCGGGTTCGGGCATACATGCCATCCCGCCTCGAGGATGAATGACGACTCGCGCTCCGACTTCCCCCCGATGAAAGGGATCAGGGACTCGCCGTCGAGGCGATCGACCGGCGCGATCCCCGCGGCTTCGAGTATCGTCGGCGCGATGTCCAGCAGTGTGACGGGCGTCTCTACCCGCGCGCCCGCGGCTTCGCCACCGGGGAGCTTTACCACCAGCGGTACCAGGGCGGTCTTAGGGTGCCCGTAAACTCCCTTGTCCACCAGCGCGAGTTCACAATTCATCTCACCGTGATCCGCGGTGAAGATAATCAGCGCGTCATCATAGAGCCCGCGAGCGTCCAGTTCATCGACAAAGCGTCCGACGGCCGCATCGAGTGCCTCAACCTGCAGGTAGTTCATCACCATGTACTCACGCGCGGCGTTCGGATCGTCGAGACCCCAGTTGCGGCGATAGAACCCATATACACGTGGCAGGCCCTCAACGTCTCCGGCGACCGCGCGCTGGTAGCTCTCCGGAAGCTCAACCACCTCGCGTAACTGTCGGGCGCGTTCCTCGTAGCCGGACGGGATCAAGAAGGGCTGATGCGGCGCGAAGAAGTCGAGCTGCAGGTATATCGGCCTTTCGTTTTCGCCGCGCTGGTACAGTGCCGACCTCAGCCGCTGCCCTGCAAGCCATGCGAGATACTGCGAGTAGGTCGCCTCCTCGGGGAAGTCGGCACCATCCTTTTGTGCTATGAAGCCGCCATAGTTGTTGCCGGGCTGCCCTCCGGGGCGCACTCCGCGCACGGGATCGCGCCAGATCGGCGGTTTCACACCGAGTTCCCGCAGGTACTGCAGATAGCCGTCATCGTCTGCGAGCGGCGGCGCCCATCGGTCCCATGCATCATCGGCCTCACCGAAGGCATCGATGAACTTGTGTGCGCCGACGTGACACTTGCCGACATGCTTCGTCAGCCAGCCTGCATCACGCAGATACTCCGGGAAGATCGCGTCATCAGCGCGGAGCAGCACCTCCATGCCGTCGTGAGCGCGCTCTTCGTTGACCAGCAGGTAGGAATAACGCCCGGTGAGCGTGGCCGCCCGCGACGGCCCGCACAGCGGCGAGGTGGCACATGCGTGCGTGAAGGTCGCGCCATCTGCGATCAGGCGGTCGAGGTTCGGTGTGCGCAGGTGCTCGCGCATCGGACTCTCAGGATCCCATGCCTCACGCGGGATCATGTCCACCGTGACATAGAAGATGTTGGGGGCCTCGACGTCCTGGTCGTGGCGGTACGGATGTGCCCCGGTACGTTCGTCAAGGTAACGCAGGCGGCGGCGTGCTCTTCCCTCGGACATGCCTATCATCCTTCGACCTGGAACTCGACCTGCTGTGCGCGGGAATGGTCCGCACAGTTCCGAAGAACACCTTCCGAATGCTGGAAGAAACACGTGCTTACCCAACGGAAGGCAGGCACGTTGCTCGTGGCT
>PXBW01000260.1 GCA_003566775.1 candidate division WS1 bacterium | reverse complement strand
GCGTTCTGGGGCGGTCGGGATCGCAGTTGGGCTGACCCCGCCGCGGGAAGTATGCGGGATCGAGATGCACTGCTGGAGCCTAGGGTTACAGGCAGGCGCCTCCGCTTCGGTCTCGGCAACCCTTCTGAACAATGATTCGCCCTGCTGTGAAGGCCTCGTGGGCGCGCGGCCAAGGTGGGTACAAGCCTCGGCCATAGTCCTTAAGGGTGTGACTGCACAAGGGTGGAGAAGGCGCGTTGGGGCAGGCGTGGGGAAAGGAGGGGAGTTTCGGATTGCATACGTGCAATGTACTGTGACCGAGAGTCGGCGCTTGCCGTGAATGCTCTCTCCACGGACCTGATTCATTGCATGGATATCACCTTTGCAAATGCCCTTTGTGCTTGCGCGGCAATTGCTGTGAGGGCCGGACCCACGTGTCAGTGGAGATCGTATACCTCTCATCGAAGAATCGGACTAATCGGACTGCGGGCTCCGCAGATCATAATCCGAGATGCCAAGAAGGACCCCGTTGCGTCCGTTGAGATCCGATGGTCGCGATGCGTGATATCTGTTTGCGTGAATGGCGAATGGAAGCGGTGGGCGGTCTACAAGGATTCAATCTGGGGGATTGCGTACGTATTCTTTGGGCGTGTTGTGCTTTGCGAAGCCTCGGGTGCGGTGGTTGGCTACCTCGTACCTCCAGCATTGCATGATCAAGTACGCAGTTTCTTCGTCCCTGCGGCGCTCGGTCCTTATCGATTCTACGCACTGGATGCAGCGAGGAGGCGAATCGGTTGTATAGAACTCTTTCGAGGCGGCATCACGCAGGCTATAACGAAGTGCGAGTACCGATCTGACCGCCTGGCTGAGAATCACCAAGTGACATCGCTGCATCTTCTAGCTGTGGTGCTGGACCTCGTACATAAGCTCTCAACCTGTGCATAAGCTCTCAACCTTCTAGACTCTTGCGCGCCGTGATCGCATTTTACAGCGGAGCGGGAGGGCGAAGGGGCACCCATTAGGGTTCTGTACATCACACGAATACTGCACCGCAGGCGATTCTTCGCCTCCCGATATGGTATCATCACCGACCATCGCGAGACCCACGGCCGCTGCCATCCGCCTTCGTCCCGCTGCGCGGAATTACGGCGCGACGTGTGTCCGCGGGAACGGGGCGAAGCGTGAACGAACTTCAGGCTTGACCGACCCGCATCACAAGCCCAACATACTCACGTAATGGGCTACCACTTGACAGCGAAGGCCGCGGCGGGGCCGCGGGAGGAGGAGTGCGCAACGCGCTGTGTGCGCACGCCGCACGCAGGTGTCGGATCTGGCTACAGATACTACAGCCTTGAGCTTGGGCGCTGGATCAATCGGGATCCGGCTGACGAAAATGTGTATGATATCAATCTCTATGGCCTGGCCCTGAACAATGCCGTCGGGCTATGGGATGCTCTCGGGCTATGGACGGAACCCGAGCGTTCCACCGCGCATTCTCGAGCGCGGACCTGCAATGAGAGTGAGCCTTATACCATTGACCGCCTTGCGCAAATGGTGCGCCTTGATGCGAGCCAGGCCTTTGGCCCGACAGGGTGGCTGCGGAGTGCGGATGGGGGGGCAGTCTCACGGGTAAAGCCGGGTTCGTGGTATACGGTTCCCAATGAGGCGCATATCACTGCCGGAAACGCGATCAACGCGCCTCTGGGAGATGTCTCGGTGTTTCTCCACGATATGAAGCAATACGTGATTCGGGAGTACGAAAGCCGACAATATCGGGTAGTCGATCATCAGTCCACCGCGAGCACGCGAGGCCAGTCGCACGAAGACGTGCAGCGAATACTCGCGACGTCGCCCCATATCTACGTGTGGGCGCACTACGGCCACGGCGACTGGTCCGAATCCCGCTTCTCGTCTCCTGGCGTGCGCCGCCGCAATCGGCGTGCTGGCAATCTTTCGTTCTCCGTTGCTGGCGGCACAGACATGGAGACAGAGAGCAGAGGGCCCGCTGACTTCAGTGTCCGCTATCGACTGGCTGAAGTACTACTCTTTGCGTGCCGAGCAGGCCAACGTGACGAAGAGTGGGCCGAACTGGTCGCTGATGGAGGGGTGCTCTATGCCACGCCCATCGGCATTCCTGCTGTGACCTGGCGCTACTGGCGTTGGTGGGACAACCGTCAACCCTTGCGACCCTACCTCGTTGAGCGCTAGCCATAGGAGAGTTCTGCATGTTCTGGGCACCATACTGCGACTACCCGCCTGCCGAGTTTGTCATTGCAGACATTCTCTACCTTGCCGCACTGTTGATCGCCGTTGCCTGCATCAGGCCTCTGGCCCGGAGGGATTTTGAGACCCTCGTTCATCGGCTCTTGCTCATGTGGACCGTCTCCATGGCTGCGTTTGCGGGACGCTTTGGCTTGATATGGTTTGTTGGGCTGCTGGACTTCGCGGATAGACTCTACGGGCTCGCCTGCGCCTGGCTTCACACCCTGCTTGTTCCGACCGCCCTAAGCTTGGTGGGCGGCATCGCGCTACAAGTGCTGAGGCTGCGAAGACCTCCCCGGTTAGCACCGATCATCTCGCTGATCGCATTCGTATTCTGTCTTATCCTTCTTGTCCACATGGTGTACGGGGTTCTTCAGCGTAAGTACAGCGATGTATTCGACGTCCTTGATCCATCGTCATTCCTGATGCCCTGAGCAACAGGGAATATACAACGCGTACGCAGGCTTTGGCTGCGGCCGACCCGATGTCCCGTCGCGATCGAACCACGCGTTTCTTGCGAGGGCATAACGTACGCGCCACTCAGGGCACACCTTTCAGCGTCTGCGCACCGCTGCCCGTGCACATCACGGCCCACGCGTTCCGCAGCTTGGCGAGGTCGGGGTCGGTCCGCACATAGTTGAAGAACGCCTGGACGCCGCGGGCGCGCCGACGCGCACCGCCGCTGCCACCCGCGCGAGCGCGGCGCGCCCTGAGCCGCGTCCGCACATGAGCGCATTT
>PXBW01000272.1 GCA_003566775.1 candidate division WS1 bacterium | reverse complement strand
CTGTCCCGAACACCAGCACAATGACGAGCTTCAGGATGATGCCGCCCAGGCATCCGAAGGCAAAGCCCGCCCTCCATTTGCGCGCGAGCGCATTCGCTCCCAGTTTACCGGTCATCGTGCAGAGCGTGTCCTCTCTCCCGCGGGTTCGATGCGTACATTCAGGTAACTCACTCCACCATCATATCTTCGAGATCTCCCAGTTCGCTGAGGTCCATCAGTTCGATGCCCTCGGGGACCTCGAAGACACTGTCATCGACCGCGTCGATGTCGCTGTAGCTGTAGGTGGCGATGATCGTGTCGCTCTCGATTCGCTGCACCAGCCCGTTGTTCTTCGCGTAGTATATCTTTGCGGTCTCATCGTCAACGGTGTACTCGGCGACCCAGCACTCGACGCCGTCGATGGTTTCGCTTCCGACGATTGGCGTGTCGAGATCAATTTCGCCGTAGGGGTTCGCGACGCCCTCGAGGTCCTCGCCATCTTCGTCTTCGGAGAGTGGCAGTTGCATCCCGTGGCCTGACTCGACATCCCACGAGAGTATCATCATATCCTCGTAGTCGAGGATGAAGGCGCCCGGCTCTTCCTCATGCTCCATCTTCATCTTAGCCGGTCCATCGTCGCCCATGGTCATCGTCATCGTGAGGCTCTCGGTTTCTCCGGTATCTTTGTCCTCGAAGTCAATCTCCATGACGAAGCTCGACGGCCATGCCGCGAGAAGGTCGCCGACGGTATTGACTTCGGTGACCTCAACGTCATCGATGTCGTTCATCGGTGGTGTGGGTTCGATCCCCAACTCGGGATCTTCCGGCGCCGGACATCCTGCGGTGATCGCCAGCAGCGCCAGTAATGCCAGAGATCCGAGTATGATCTGGTACTTTCGCATGCGTCTTCGCCTCCCTGTGCGTCTGTTGTACGACGATGGTCTCATCGCGCCAGGGCCGTGGGACCCCGTATGATTATGTGTCTCAAACGCTTTGAGGTCAAGAACCTTAAGATCGCGCTCCTCAGATGAGGCGGTGTTGTTGTCCGCGCAACGAACTTCTGCTATCCTGCCCGTGGCGCATCAGACCTGCGGAGAGGCAGTCGTGGAGGTGTTACCCGTATGAAAGGTCGTCGCGGACCGAAGTCGGTCGGACGTTACGTGGGAATGATCAGTCGTTTCGGCCGCCGATACTTCGCCGCGATCATGGAGCCACTGGATCTGCCGGAGCTTGCCTTTCCGCTGCTTATGCGCCTGACACACCGTGACGCGATGAGCCAGGACGAACTTGCGGACAGCCATCTTGTGGACAAATCTACCGTGGCGCGCACGCTGGCTCGCATGGAGGAGGCGGGTCTGGTCAGGCGCGAGGTCGATGAGGAAGACCGGCGCGTCAAGCGAGTCCACGCTACCGAGCGCGCCATGGCACTCACCGGACAGATTCGCAAGGCCCTGCGCGCGTGGAATCAGATGCTGCTCGACGGCTTTGAACAGGATGAGCGGGACGAAGTTCTGCAGTATCTGCAACGTATGGCGGAGAATGCGCGGGAGCACTGGGACGATCTGCTTGAAGACCCCGTGTCGCGTCTGGAGATGCCTGAGAACGACGACTGACGGAAGTAACGGCGGCTCACGCCGGCAGCAATGACGCGCGGGCGGGGAAGCCCGCGCCGCGAATGCCAACAGACTCCGGGCGCCTCGCCTGGATCGCCGGGAAAGGCTGGTTCGCGCCATGACCCCAAGAGAGCGTTATCTGAGGATCATCCGCGGTGAAGAGGTAGATCGCATTCCGTACATATTTGGAGGGCCGCGCGCCTCGACCTTCGCCGCATGGCGCAGGCAGGGGCTCTCCGAGGAGCAGCAGCGCGCCTGGGGCAGCTTCACCGGCTCCGACGGCTTCATGGGCATCGGCAAGTTCTTCGCCGGCCCCTGGCCGGGGCGCGAGGAAGAGATCGTGGAGGAGCGCGACAACAAGCGCATCTGGCGCGACGCATGGGGCGCGCTGCGCGAGGACGCGATCGATCAGCCCACGGAGGGCTTCGCGACCCGGCGCTACCTCGAATACCCGGTGCAGGATCGCGCGGACTGGGAGGCGCTGCGCGAGCACTTCGATCCACATACCCCCGAGCGCACCGAGCCGATATCCGCCGACGAGGTGCCTGAATCGCTCAACCCCGACGGCTACCGGCATCATCCCGCCGGTGGCAGGCACTGGCGCGAACTGGTCGAGGAGACGAAGGCCGGCGAGCTGCCGGTGCATGGCTCGTTCGCCGGGCCCTACTGGGCGGTGCGCGACTTCTGCGGCATGGAAGGGCTCTCGATGCTCTTCTACGACGATCCCTCGCTGGTGCACGAGATGTTCGAGTACTGGACCTGGTTCATCATGGAGATCTTCGATGAGCCGATGCGCGAGATGGAAGTTGATGTGCTGACACTCAACGAGGACATGGCGTACAAGAAGCAGGCGATGATGAGCCCGAAGCTGATGGAGGAGTTCCTGCTGCCACGCTACCGTGAGCTTTACCAGTTCTTCAAGGAGCGAGGGCTGAAGGCGCTGGTGATGGACAGCGACGGCTATAACGGGCAGATTCTCGATGTGCTCTATCCCGAGGTGCTGGACGGGATCCAGCCGATTGAGATCGCGGCGGGCAACGATCCGGAGCAGATGCTGCGCGATTATCCGGGGATATTCATCCACGGGGGAGTTGACAAGCGCGAGCTTGCGAAGTCGCGGGAGCGCGCGCGGGCGGAGGTCGCCGCGCGTTACCGCACGGCGTGGGAGTTCGGGACCTTCATCCCGCATACGGATCACGGCGTGCCGCCGGACATCCCGCTGCGCAACTTCCTCTACTACGTGGAGCTTGCGAGGGGCCTGTGCAACGGCGAGGATCTCGATCGCTACGAGCCGCCGTGCGAGCTTGAGCGGGACCTGGGGCCGATCGAGGAGATGTTCGACCACCGCTCGGCGATTGCGCTTGCCTACGGTGAGGAGGAGTAGCGGCGGAGGGGT
>PXBW01000072.1 GCA_003566775.1 candidate division WS1 bacterium | reverse complement strand
TGGACGAACCGCAGCGACCTGATCATCTGGCCCACAGAGGGCGACCGGCGGCCAGAGGTCAGCGTCGATAAACCATAGCGAAACGGGGAGGAATGCTCTTCAGCCTCCCCGTTATCGCCCTGGCGCTCGAGAGTGCGGATGTCGGAATGCACCTCCCGACATGTACTTCAGGCCGCTGGAAGCAACCTGCCGAGAGCCGCACTTATCACCTCGACAAAGTTGCCTCGCTTCTCTACAAAGAAGCCGCCGAAATCGCAGACGCGAGCGACATCGCCCGTACCGTTCGCCTGACCGCTGATCACCACGACCGGCATGTGATCCCAGAGAGGGTTGTTGTTGACCGCCTCGAGCACCTGCCATCCGTCGATCTCCGGCATTATGATATCCAGTACCATGGCATCGTACGGTTCGTCATCGGCAGTTGCCCGACAAAGTTCCCTGAGAGCCTCACGTCCGCCTCCGACCGCCTTCGCTTCAAAGCCTGCATCCTCCAGCGACTGCAGCAGCACCTCGCGGACTGCGCATTCATCGTCAACAACCAGGACTCGCGCCATCAGCCACCACCTCCTTTCATTGCCAACTGTGACGCTATCTCTTCCGGTAGAAGTCGGCCACCGCACGATCTTCACGGCGCTTCTCGTCACGTCGCTTGATGGCCTCTCGCTTCTCATATTCTCTCTTACCCCGGCAGACACCCAGTTCAACCTTAGCATACCCGCTGGGGGCGAAGTACATTCGAAGAGGGATGAGGGTTACGCCCTTCTGCTGGACATCTCGCTCCAACCGACGAACCTCGCGCTTGTGCAGCAGCAGCTTACGCCGACGCGTGGGGTTCTGCTCAACCTGCCTGCCGGCATCGTAACGCGCTATGTGCATGTTGTATATCCACGCTTCGCCGCCCTCTATCGCCGCGTAAGCCTCCGCGAGGCTCACATTATGCGCCCGGGCCGACTTTACCTCGGGCCCCGTCAACTGAATGCCCGCCTCAATACTATCTACAATGTGATATTCATAGCGGGCTCTCCTGTTTGTGGCGATAACTTCCACACTCATGACGCTGCTCCGTATGTGATAGCGTGCTTGCACGTGAGGGGACGACATCCCCGCTGGAGGCCACTGTCTTACAGTTTATCGCGTTGAATGGGTGCAAGTCAAGGAATGGCACCCTCCCGCGCCGAACTGTGACCGCATAACGGGAGGCGATGCGAGATGAGCAGAAGGTCTTTGTGCGGACTCTACTTCGCGGCGGACACGGGACTGCTGGGTGATGCGCGAATCTGTGAAGTGACGCGCGCCGCACTTGAAGGAGGGGTAAGCCTCGTGCAGTTGCGCGCGAAGGATCTCCCGGGCACCGAGGTAACTGACCTTGCCCGATCCCTGGTGAATCTGTGCGCGGATTTCGATGCTCCGCTGCTGGTGAACGATCTGCCCGAGGTGGCACTCGATGCGGAGGCCGCAGGCGTTCACCTCGGACAGCAGGACGTATCAGCGGCGCGGGCGCGCGAGATCCTCGGCCCGGAGGCGATCATCGGTGTGACGACCCCAACGCCGGAGGCCGTCCGGCGGGCGCAAGCGGACGGTGCCGATTACGTATCCGCAGGGCCGATGTTTCGCTCACCCACGAAGCCCGAGAAGCCGGTCGCGGGACCTGATCTTGCACGGAGGTTGAGCCTGCTCACCTCGCTCCCGCTTTGCGTGATCGGAGGGATCACCGCGCAGAACCTGAGCGAGCTTGCAGGCTGCGGAGTGGATCTCGTGTGCGTCATATCGGCCATTGCCCGGGCTCACGATCCGCGAGCCGCAACAGAGCGATTGCTCTCCGCAATGCGCGAGGCGGGAATAGCGTAGAGCAGGGAGAAGCTCAGCCTCCGTAGATGTACTCCAGCAACGTATCGCCTACCTGATGCAGAGAGTCAGGGCTGCAGTTCTCCGGAGTATCGTGGGTGGTGTGCCACTCCGGCGGAACGAAGTGGATGATATTGATCGCCTCAACGCCCTTCCGAAGGAAAGGCAGATGATCGTCGATCACATAGTGACCGGCCTCGCGACGGAATGCGTCGTGTCCGAGTTCCTCTGCAATGCTCCAGATCTCATCGACGAAGTCCGGCGCGAACTGCAGGGAGTACCGTTCCATCTGAAGCACGAACTCGTCTGTCGCCCTCGGTGGTGTCCCCACAGCGGGGTTGTGTTCACCGTCGCCGCCCACCATGTCAACGAGGAGCATCTGGTCCGGCCACGGAAGCTCCTCCGGCCAGTTGTCCGTGAGATACCTTGAGCCGATGATCCATCCCTGATCGGGGAGGTCGGAGTCGCGCGCGCCCTGATCCTCGGCATCGAAGAACGCAACGATAACCGGCCTGGGCGGGGGCACCTCGCTGAATGAGCGCATAAGCTCCAGCAGCACGGCGACACCTGAGGCACCGTCATTGGCGCCGAGCACAGGCTCCTCGCGCAGGGCGGGGTCGGGATCTTCGTCGGCCTTCGCCCGCGTATCCCAGTGGGCTCCAAGCATCAGCACGGGACCTTCGGCGTCCGCAGAGAAGAGACCGAGCAGGTTTGTGAAGTCGTACTCCCGGTCGCTGAGGCCGGTGCGCGATGTGAAATCCTGCGTGACAACCTGCGCACCGGCGTCCTGCAGACGTTGTTCGAGGAAGTCGCGGCATCGCGCATGACCATCGGTGCCCGGCGCCCGTGGTCCGAAATCGCACTGAGCCACAAGATCCTCAAAGGCGCGCTCGGGGTTAAAGCTCGGCCTTGCGGGCGTCGGGTCAGAGGGTTCGGCCGGTGGTGCAGGCGGTGGAGATACCGGTCCTCCGCTGGAGTTGCAGCTCATACCGATTGCGGCGTAGATGCACAGGATGGAGAGAAATCGCATTCTGTTCACCGGACTCCCCCGGGTAGTAAAGCGAAAGAGAGCGCCGGCCACAGCGCGGGATCGGCGCCCTCAGGGTGTGATGGCGTAAGCACGACTATCTCAGTTCGATGCCCGTATCCGCATCGCCCCAACCGCGACCGACCCCGGTGTTTACAGCCGCTGCCGCGCGGGCTATTCGGTCCATCGGCGGCTCATCTGAGGCCTGATAGAGCGTCCTCGATTCCGATTGCACGGGTACTACTGCGATCTCGCTCTCCGGCCTCTCGACGGGCTCCTCCACGGTGCTTTGCGGTTCGGGGTCGATTCCAGGCAAGGCCGGTTCGGTCACCGGTCCGGGCTGCGGCAGGTACGCTACCTCTGAGTCGCGGGGAGAAGCCGGCGTCGTGTCTGTCTCTGGCGCCTCTGGTGTGTCCTGCTCGGCGGGCTTGTGCGCCGCAGGTGGGCGCGCCGGGGCATGCGCGAGCGCGGGCGTCGGCTCGTCAGTCTGCTCCTCAGGCTGGCTCTCTGCGTCCGGATGCGGACTCTCCGACGGAGCGACCACAATCTCGGGTTCCGCAGGTCGCGTCGGTGGCTGCGCCGGGCGTGGGCGCGCGGCAGGCGCCCTCTGCGGGGGGGATGCCCTGTCTGTGTCAGGCGGCGCAGATGCTTCAGCGTGCTCCTGATCGACCGTTGCATCCTCGGTGGAGGCAATCGTCTGTTCCGGCGGCGGTTCGGTAGTTGCCTCGGTCGGCTGCTCCATCTGCACCGCCACAGATTCAGGCGCGGGCTCATGCGTGTCGTCATGCATCCGTGGCATCATCACAGCGAGCAGTATAGCCGCCGCCGCTGCCATCCCGGCAGCGATCCCAATGGCCTTTCTCCATGCAAAGAGCGCAGGAGCAGGTGCCTTCTCACGCTCCATGGCGGCGCAGATGCGCTCGTGAAGGTCCTCGGGTGGCGCGGCCGGTGGGGTGGTGCGCAGGATCTCGGCTGTCCGCTCCATCTGTTTGAATGCGCGGTAACACGACTCGCAGGAGAACAAGTGCGTCTCAAGCGCGTCGCGCTGCACGCCGGACAGTTCATCGTCCAGGTATTCGGAGGCCAGTGCTCGAGCGGTGTCACAGCCGACGCGCGGCACTGGCTCTGCCTCCGCGCAGGCCGCGAGTATGCGCTCGGGCAATTCAGATGGCGCGTCTGCGCTTCCAATAGATGCGAGGGACTCTGCGACATTGCGAAGCACACTGGCAACGTCACGGCAGCCCTCACATTCTCTGAGGTGCCGCTTCATGTCATCGCGGTAGATGGGCTCAAGCTCCTCATCCACCAGGCTTTGCAGTTCTCGGAAATCGGGATGCACTCTAACAGGCAACTCCCTGTCTGCATAAATAGTCAGGTCATTGACCCATTCGCGAGGCGGGGGACAGGCTTCGACGTGTTCTTCCAGCATCCCGCGCAGATTATTAGACAGAGGGAACGCCCATAAGTTTCATCGATTCCGTAAACCCCGGGTGTCATGCTCACGCACGTGGAAGAATGCGCTCCCACCATCGTGCTATTCTCTCGACGAATCCGATGTCATCCATTGTCTCGGGTTGAGCGGTGGAGCCCTCCTGTCCCGCGAGCATGGCAAGGCCGACGGCGGTGGAATGAACCGGGCTGGAGACGGCATCGACAAGGCCGATGATCCCGCGAGACATGCCGACACGCGTGGGTAGATCGTCAAGCACTCGAGAGGCGATATTGGTAGTACCAGGCAACTGTGATCCACCGCCGGAGAGCACGACACCAGCGCTGGCCTGCTCGTACTTACCCGACCGTACCACGTTGCCGCGGACAAGCGTGAATATCTCCTCCAGCCGCGGCTCGATGATCTCAGCCACCAGCCGTAGAGGGACATGCTCGGACCGTTTGCCGTCGGCGAGCATCACCTGCACGGATTCGTCCTCCGGCACGCCCTCCGGTAGCGCTCGTCCGAAGCGGCACTTGAGCTTCTCGGCCTCGTCGAAGCCGACACGCAGCAGTCGCGCGATGTCCCGAGTGATGTGATTGCCGCCCACCGGGATCGCCGAGGTGTGTGCGATAGAGCCATGTATGAACACCGCCACATCGCTCGTGCCACCACCGACATCGACGAGAATGACACCGAGATCTCGCTCCGCTTCGGTGATGATGGCGGTACCGGTGGCGATCGGCTCGAGTACCCGCCGTCCCACCTCCACTCCCGCGTCGGCAACGCACCGCTCCACATTGGCGACGATGTTGGCAGTGCCCGTAACGGCATGCAGTTCCACGTCGAGCCTTCGTCCCGACATTCCCAACGGACGGGTAACGTCGCCCTCCCCATCAACGGTGAAGCTCCGCACAACCTCGTGGATGATCTCTCGGTCTTGCGGCAGTGGAACTGCGTCCCTCGCGCTTTGCACAGCGCGCTGCACATCGTTCTCGGAGATTGCGGGCCCCGGCGCAACGTTCGTGCGGCCGGTGATGTTCACAGACGAGATGTGCGCTCCGGTCACTCCCACATGAGCACGGGCGATCTCGGTCTCCGCCTGGCGTTGTGCTATCTCGATGGATTCGCCGATGGTGGCGATGGCATCCTCGCGATCCACGATGATCCCCCGCCTCAGGCCCGCTGAGGGCGTGAGACCGACACCCACGACCTCGAGACGCCCATCACTGTGCGGGCGTCCGATAATCGTGCAGATCTTCGTGGTGCCCACGTCAATGCCTGCTACGAAGCTATCTTCGGACAAGAGCCAGGAGCCTCCGCGCGAGGAAACCGGTGCGTTCAACGAGCTGTCCTGCAATGCTTCAAACGCCCTTCTCCATCCTACCTGCAGCCTCCTCCTCGCTGTAGGATGATAGCTCAGTCGATGCGCCGGTAGGTGGGGCGTTCGGGAACTCGCAGATCGATGTACAGGGGCGTTTCACCATCATCAAGCAGGGCCTTCAGCAGCCTGCCGAAGAGAACAGTCTTCTCGTAGAGCATCTCCTCGTTGCCGAGCTTACCCAGTACACCGTCGCCGGTGAACACCGTGATTCGCAGGGGATGGCTGATGTCGATGCTTGCTTCGGCCAGTAGTTGAGTCTTCGCGAGGCCCTCCATAAGTGCCCACATGAGCGCGAGATCCTCATCGGACAGGTGGCCGCCGACCTCCATCGAGCCCGCCTCCGCGATCTGAATGGTGGGCATATCATCAAAGGGAGCGCCGGTCCAATGCAGGTACACGCCCTCCGCGTCAACCGCCATGTATCTGCCCTCGTTGGCAGCAAACGCGACCGGCTGGCGCGACTCCACCCTGATGAGCAGCGTTGAGGGCAGCTTTCGCTCGATGCGGGCCTCGAGCGCACGCGGAAGACCGCCCACGCGTGCCTCAATCGCCCGCGTCGGTGGCAACCAGATGGTGCCGAAATTGAGACTCTCTGCTCGCTCCGCGGCCTCGGCCTGCAGGCTCTCATCGGGAGAGACGATCACAACTTCCTGCACGGCGAAAAGATCAGAGAAGAGCACACCGGCAACGAGTCCCACCAGAAAGACGAGGAAGCTCACAGACCCGAGTGTCATCCACCTGTTACTCCTCTCACGATGCTTCGCCGCTCGCGCGGCCGCATTGGAACGCTGCGGCTCCGAATTCCGCGTGGAGGCCCCACTTGCCCGTCTGTGAGCGCGCTGCCTCAAGACCCGGCCAACTCCTCCCCGGTTCTGCGAATATCTCCCGCTCCGATGGTGAGTATCAGATCTTCGGGAAGCGCTATCTGACGGACTAGTCCGGCGATCTCCTCCCGCTCGGCGACGTAATATACCTCGTGGCCGCGCGCGCGATCGCGTAGCCTCTCAGCGATATCTCGGGCATCCACGCCCTCAATGGGTTCTTCGCGCGCTCCATAGATTCCGGCAACCACGATGACATCTGCGTGCGTCAGCGCTTCGACGAAGTCGTCCATCCGATCGCGGGTGCGGCTGTAAAGGTGAGGCTGGAAGATTGCGACTATGCGCCTCTCTGGACAGCTATCACGTGCTGCGGTGAGGGTCGCCTCCACCTCTGTTGGATGGTGTGCGTAATCGTCAACTACCAGCGCCCCATTCAGGTCTCCGAGCTTCTCGAATCTGCGTTCTACGCCGCGGTACTGCTCAACGGCACTGAGCGCATCTGCCATGCCGATGCCCAGTTCAGAGGCCGCCGCGATCGCGCCCAGGGCGTTCATGACGTTGTGTTCACCGGGCACCTGCAGGCAGGCTTCGCCGACAGGCTCGCCGTCCGCAAGCAGGCGGAACGAGACGCCCAATCCGCGCGCCCGGATGCGATCTGCGCTGAGCCGCCCACCTTTACAGAGACCATAGGGGATTCTGCGCCCCGCACAGCACCGTGCCATCTCCACCAGTTCAGGGCAGTCGGCGCCGTAGGCGAGGAAACCATCGTCGGGAACGAGATCGATGAACTCCTCGAAGGCACGGCAGACCGCCTCGAATGTGCCATGCTGGTCAAGATGGTCGGCCTCTACGTTGGTGACTATCTCCGAGCACGGTCCGTACCGCAGGAAGGTCGCGTCACTCTCACAGGCCTCGAATATGGCCAGCGGCTCCGTGCCGGGATGGTAGTTCGCACCGATGTTGACGGCCGTGCCGCCGACGATGATCAGAGGATCGCGTCCGGACTCGAGCAGGATGGTGGCGAGCATCGAGGTAGTGGTGGTCTTGCCGTGAGTCCCGGAGACAGCGACCTTCTCCATCCCATCGATCAACGCGGCGAGCAGTTGCGAGCGATGGTAGATCGGCAGGCCACGCTCCTCCGCATCGGCCAGTTCAGGATTGTCCCGGGGGATTGCCGTGGACACAACGACGATGTCGGCCTCTCCTGCGCCTCCAGTCACCTGAGGGACGTGGACTCGCACCCCTCGCCGCCTTAGTGCCTCGAGGGTTGCGCTCTCACTGCTGTCCGAGCCGGATACTGAGTACCCACGGCCCGCCAGAACGCCGGCGAGGCCGCTCATCCCGACGCCTCCGGCTCCGATGAGGTGGATATGCAGGTTCGTATCGAGTTCGAGGCTGTTCTCTGTGTACATCAACTGCGCTCCCGCTTCGGTTGGTTCTTAGGCCTCTCTCAGATACGATCTTACGCCTCTCCGTTGCGATCCGCAAGCGCGGCCCGGCTGGCCGCCTTGAGAAGCACGTCCGCTACGTCCTTCGCTGCGCCTGGCGCAGCGGCGGCGAGCGCCGCCTGCTCCATCAGAATACGGCGCTGCTGATCTCCCAGTATCTCCGCCACAAGTTCTGCCAGACAGGCGCCGGTGAAGCGCTCATCCTCCACGATGACGGCCGCTCCATCATCGGCAAGCGGCCGGGCGTTGAGCATCTGGTGACCGCCTGCATGAGGATAGGGCACAATGATCATCGGGACCCCGTGCAGGCAGAGTTCGGCGAGGCTGCTCGAACCAGCGCGGGTCACTGCAATATCCGCCGCCGCGAGAGCAAGCCCCAGATTAGGAAGATGCTCGATGAGATGGTATCGCTCCGGCGAACCGTGCCGATCGTCGGCCTCGGAGCGAAGCCTTGGGTAGTCAAGGGGACCACTCAGGTGAATCACCTGCGCGCCGATGTCATCGGTGAGTGCCGGAAGCGCATCGAGCACGGCCATATTCAGTCGTCGTGCGCCCTGACTTCCCCCGACCACCACGACAGTGGGAAGCTCGGAATCCAGTCCGAGTTCATCGATACCCTCTTCTCTCGTTGCCTCGGCGACCTCGCGGCGGATCGGGTTACCCGTGTGCATCGCCTTCTCACCGAAGACGCTCTCAAGATGCGGTGATACCACTGTGACTCTCTTCGCCCAGCGGGCAAGAAGGCGGTTCCCGCGATCCGGATTAACATCTGGAGCGTGCAACACCAGGGGGACCTTCATCATGCGTCCGGCGATGCCCACGCTTGCGCCTACGTAGCCACCGGTACTGAAGATCACGTCCGGCTCAAGGTGTTTGATGATCCGTCGCGATTGCTGCACCGCGCGCCTCAGCGCCCAGAGACCGCTGATAGCTTTCAGGGACAGACCGTAAGGCAGCGGTTGAGCATCGATGAGGTAGTGCGGCAGCTCACGCTCGCGCAGCACATGCTCATCCACTCGCCCCCGTGCCCCCACGAACGTGATCTCCGAGCCGGGTTCCGTCGCCTGAAGCTCCTCGGCGACCGCCAGGCACGGGTAGAGATGTCCGAGCGTCCCACCACCCGCCATCAGCACACGTGGACCGCTCAAGTTTCATCGCCGCCCTCGTAGCGAGATACTGAGAGTACGAACCCCGCCGCGATGGAGACTGCGAGGAGACTCGTGCCTCCTGCGCTGACGAACGGCAGCGTAAGACCTGTGCAGGGCATGCAGGAGGCGTTTACGGCAATATGTGCGAGACTCTGCAGGATAAGCATTGCAGTGACACCGGCCGCCAGGTAGAATCCGTAGGGTGTGCGCGCCTGCTGCGCGATATGCATTCCGCGGTGGGCCATCGCAATCACCAGAGCGATGATGATGAGGGCGCCGAATATGCCTAACTCTCCTCCTATCACGGAGAAGATGCTGTCGGTATGCGGTGCGGGCAGTGCGCCCCACTTGTCGGGACTCCTGCCGAGACCGACGCCGAGAATGCCACCTCTCGCCTGAGCGGCGAGCATGTTCAGGATATGGTAGGCCGCATCCGCAGGCGCTTCTTCCGGATTGAGGAAAGCGGTGATGCGAATCCAGCGATAGTCTGTCAGATAGGCTATCAGCAGAGCCGTGCCGAGACCGCTTAGCACCATCGGTATCAGCCACAGAAGCTTCATCCCCGCGAACAGAAGGAAGCTGGCCGCCATCACCGCGAAGATCGTTGCCATCCCCTGATCACGTTGCAGTAGTAGTATCCCAATGATCAGACCCGTCATGAGAATGATCGCGAGAAAGGCCGGCACGCGCTCGTCGCGTCCTTCATCCTTGCGCGCAAGCACTCCCGCAAACAACATGATCACCGCAAACTTCGCCAGCTCCGAGGGCTGAAACTCCGGCAGCCCGGGGATAGCCAGCCACCGCGGGGCTCCTCCCCGAGTGACACCCCATGGCGAGTAGACCGCCATGACCATCAGGATGATCGAGACTACGAAGGCTGGAACCGCAGCCCTGCGAATCGACCGGGGTCGAATGCGACTCACCACCAGCATCGCCAGAAGTGCGAATCCCACGTAGATCGAGTGACGCACGAGATAGTGGAACGGATTACCGGGCATCATCATCGCGTCCGGCCTGCCCGCCATGGGGAAGCTCGCGGAGAACACGAACACGATCCCGGCAGCCATCAACACCCAGACATGAAGAAAATACACGCGGTCCATCGGCCCCGGCGCGGTCGCGCTCCGACTGCGATCGGCACTCATCCCGTCACGCCTCACATCTGTTGTCGCCACGCTCAACGATGTCACTCCCCGGTTCGGTCGTGTACCGTTTCGCTGAATACGTCGCCCCGATGCGCGTAGTCGCGGAACATGTCGAAACTCGAACAGGCAGGCGCCAGGATCACGGCGTCACCGGATCTTGCCAGATCGGCCGCGCGTTCTATGGCCTCCGGAAGCGACCGCGCCCTTTCGATGGTCTTGCGTTCTCCGATCTCTGCTGCGATACGATCGGCCGCCTCGCCGATCAGAACTACTGCTTGCGCTCGCTCTCGCAGCACCCGGCCCAGTTCTCCGAAGTCACCGCCCTTGTCTCTGCCGCCAACGATCGCGACAAAGGGCCCATCCATCGCGGCAAGATCGGCAGCGGCGGCCTGCGGGTTTGAAGCCTTCGAGTCATTGATAAAGGTGACGCCCTCGATATTGCGCACAACCTCCATGTGATGTCTGGGAGGCTTATACGCGCGAATCGCCCGCCCGATCGCCCTCACCGACACCCCCGCGAGTCGTGCGATTGCGGCAGCGACGAGCGCGTTTGTCAGATGATGCTCGCCCCGGAGCGGAAGATCGTCGACCGGGCAGATGCGCTCCGTGCGATCCTTCAGCCGAACTGTAAGATGACCGCCGACAACCGCTCCCTCGAGGCTGTCAGAGCGCAGGGAGACGCGGAGCGCGGTCCCCGGAGAGACCTCGGAGAGGCGTCGCACCGTCCGATCGTCGGTGTTCACCACAACGAAATCGTCGGGCCGCTGGTTCTCGAAAATCCGCGCCTTAATCCGCGAGTATTCCTGAAAGGTCTGATGGCGATTGAGGTGTTCCGGCGCAATATTGAGCACCGTGGCAACACGGGGTCTGAAGTCCACAACGGTCTCAAGTTGAAACGAACTCACCTCGACGACCGCGGGTGTCTGCGTCGTCGCGGCATCGATCTGCGCCGCGAGCGGGCAGCCGATGTTACCTGCGAGAATCCGACTCATGCCGGCCTCTTCGAGCATGTTCGCCAGCAGACAGCATGTCGTCCCCTTGCCGTTGGTACCGGTGATTGCGATCACCGGGCCGGGGTAGAGCCGGTAGCCAAGTTCCAGGGTGCCCCACGTCTCAACGTCCTTCTCTCGGGCCTCTACCAGTGCCCGATGGTCTGTGGGTACGCCGGGACTGGGGATTATCAAGTCCGTCCCCGGTGCTTGCGCCAACGACTCAAACTGCGCGATGAACTCCGCACCGAGCCCTTCGACATCCTCGACTGCCTCGGGCAGATCCTCGCGGCTCTTTATGTCGGCGAGACGCACACGCGCCCCACAACGAAGCAGTCGGCGCACCGCCGCGATTCCGCTGCGCCCCGCGCCAATCACGAGGACATGCCGTCCATCGAGCGATGTGCGGAATTGTCTTATCTCACGCTCAGAACGAGTGGGGTCAAGATTCATGAGAATCCCTGCGGATATCGCAACTCCTGTGGTTCATATGAGCATCACTGCGTAGAGAATGGACGTGCCCGCGAGAGCGGCGCCGACCACCCAGAATCTCGTGACGATCCGGGTCTCTTCCCAGCCACAAAGCTCGTAGTGATGATGCAGGGGGGCCATCCGCAGTACCCGTCGGCCCGTCAACTGATAGCTGACGACCTGCGCGATCACCGAGATTGTCTCAAACACGAAGACAAGGCCTGCGAGCAGAAGCAGCAACTCCACCCGCGCGGCCACCGCGATCGCGCCGAGAGCTGCGCCGAGCCCGATGCTACCTACATCTCCCATGAACACGCTCGCCGGTGCCGCGTTGTACCAAAGGAAGCCGGCTGATGCCCCCGCGACCGCGAGTGCCATCAGTGCAAGATCTATTTCGCCCAGCAGCCAGCACGCGGCAGCCAGCGCGATTGCGCACAATGACGTCAGGCCCGCAGCGAGGCCATCGAGCCCATCCGTGAGGTTCACCGCGTTCGCACTACCGACCAGCACGACTGCCGCGAAGATCCTCCATGTCCAACCGGTGGCTGTCAGGTTAGATATCGTCAGTCCGCTGACGAGCTGATCCGGTTGTCGACCAGACATGAACCAGATGAAGCCCGCCGCGAATGCGAACTCCAGCAGCAGTCTTATCCGCGCGCCGAAGCCGTATGCAGCCTGGCGCCGCAGTTTCATGTAGTCGTCGCTGAAACCGACCATCGCCATCAATACCATAAATGCGAGCACCGCCATCGCCCTGATGCTGAGGCCCCCCAGGCCCACCGCGAGCAGGCCCACGAGGATTATGATAGTTGCGTGGATTGCCAGCCCACCCATCGAGGGCGTGCCGGCCTTCGAAAGGTGGCTCTCCGGTCCGTCGTCACGCACATGCTGCCTGACATTTGCCCTGCGCAGGGTCGGCAGCAGCATGCCGGTAAGACCGGCGCTGAGCGCGCAGCCGATGACGAGGCATACCCAGGCGAGTATCATCTCAACTGTCATCCGACAATGCCTCCACGATTCTCTCGAGCCGCATGCCGCGAGATCCCTTCACCAGCACAAGGTCTCCGGGACCAAGCTCATCCTCCAGCAACTCCGGCACCTCATCCGCATCTGAAACGCTGTCCACGCTGACACCGGCTTCCCTGGCTCTCTCCGCTGCGAGTCTCGCCAGTTCACCGATCGTCACCAGCCGATCCACTCCGGCCTCGACGGCGGCAGTTCCGACCTCTCGATGGGCCGACTCAGCCTCCGGCCCCATCTCCAGCATATCGCCGAAGACGAAGATGGCGCGCTCGCAGGACGCCGAACCCAACACCTGAAGTGCCGCATTCACCGAATCGGGGCTCGCATTGTACGCGTCATTTATGAGGATCGATCCATGCGGGCCGGACACTCGCTGCATTCGCATGGCCGAGCCCTCATAGCGTTCGAGGCCCTCGACTA
>PXBW01000204.1 GCA_003566775.1 candidate division WS1 bacterium | reverse complement strand
CCTCGGAGACGACGATTTCCAGGCGCGCTTGGAGAAGCAACTCGGCCGCGTGCTACGCCGCCAGAAACCAGGGCCGAAGAAGGCAACGCCCGGATAATTACGTATGGTGTCCCCGGAACTGGGAGCTTGGAACTTGGAAAAAAGGACTAGACACAGACGAGACGGTTGCGTTCTCGTCCGTCGGGGTTTAGAATTCCTGTCCGTTACCCGATCATAGGAGGATGCGAGAGAATGTCTATCAGAACCGTTCACAGGCGTGCTGGTGTTCGTGTGGGTTGGGTCTCTGGGATCGCCCTGACGCTGTTTGCCACCTGCGTCACAGCCGTCGCGGATCGTCAGGAGATAGACCTCAGCCAGGCGTCGGTGATCGATCCGCGGGGCGACTGGGGCCATCACGTCATAGCCCAGCCCAGTCGCGCCCCGTTGCCCGAGGCGATCATCGACGGCGACGAGGAGACGGGCTGGTCCTCCGGCCGGATGGATCCCGAGGTTCTGCCACCGAATCTCTACGTCGTGCTTGCCGAGCCAACGGCGATCGGCGCGATGGAGGTGCTCACGCAGAGAGATGGCGATGGCCGCCTGCGACTGACCCATTTCGAGGTGTACGGCCGCATGGACGACGGCTGGGCGCTGCTTGGAGAGATGAGGGGTGGCGATGAGGAGTTGCTCGAACTTGAGCTGATCCCGGCCGAAGTCCGGATGCTCCGCGTTCGTCTGCTGGGCAACGATCGCGAGGACAATCAGTGGTCGCGGATCCGCAATGTGCGACTCTTCAGCCCTCAAGCCGGGGTCCGGTTGACTGCTCTCACGGCGACAGAAGTCCAGGGGGAGACTGTCAGCGAGTGGTACTTCGAGCGCGAGGCGTTTGGGCTGCGTGAGCCACTGCCCCGCGTGAGTTACGATCCCGAGATCGGCTACCTCGGTTACGTGACCTCGTTCCTCGACACCATGATCGAGCACGGCACCGACCGATACGGCGAAGTGCACAGCCCGATGTTTGTGGGGATGCTGAAGCTGGAGGATCACGAGCATCCCGGCGGCTTCCTCCCGTCGATCCCCGGGCAGCGCTGGAACGACCGGCCCTTCTGGGGCGGGAATCTCGCGCACGATCGACCTCTGCTTGAGGCGATGGAGTACGTGAGCGAATACACCGGCGAGGCGAAGTACCGAGAAGCGGCGCGCGCCTATCTTGATTTCTTCGTGAACAACTGTACGGACACGCCGACCGGACTGTGGCCTTGGGGCGAGCACGTCTATTGGGACTTCTACGGCGATCGTTACCGCCAGGACAATCGCAACCACGAGGCGGAGGGCGCATCGCTGTTCAGATTCTGGGAGATAGCGTGGGAGGTGAACCCGCGCGCGGTGCTCGGGCAGGCCAGCGGGCTCATCAACCATGTTCACGACCTCAACACGTTCGCATTCAACCGTCACGCCGACATCGCCCGCGTGCTGCCCGATCCACGACCTGAGGAACTGTTGCGTGGGACGCTGGACTTCCAGCCTCACGGCGGGAGGTACATGCGCATCTGGGCGTTCGCGTGGTCAAAGAGCGGCGACGAGACCTACTACGGCTGGATCGAGCGCATGGCCGACTACTGGGAGGATGTGCGACTGGAGGATTCCGGGATGCTCCCGGTGCTCAGCCAGTACGCCTACCGCCCGGCGCTGCGGCCGAGCCCGGGCGGGAACCTCTCGTGTGGCATCGCCATGCTCGAGTCTGCCGAGTTGCTGGAAGGAACAGAGCTTGCAAAGCGGCTGCGCAGGCAGGGGATGGAATACCTGGACCTGGTGGCCGCGCAAGCATCGGCGCCGCCCGAAGTGGTCGGCTTCGACAGCGGCTACGGCGGCGTGAGCATCCTCAGTCGTCAGATAGGCGGTCGTCCGATCACTGCATTCTCCGGCAACGCGACGCAGATGCTCGCCTACCGGATGACTGGCGACGGACGCCATCTGGAGGCTGCGCGGCAGGTGGCCGAGGCGTACGCCGCGATCGACGAGGTACCCGAATACGATCACCTGCGCGCCGGCGTCTTCGGCCAGTTGATCCACATGATGCTTGACATGCATGCGTTCGATCCTGACCCGCGATGGTTGGAGGCGGGCGAGCGTTTCGCGCAGGCAGGCATCGAGGGCCTCTATTATGACGGGCTCTTCCGCGGGGCGACGGGACAGTGGATATACGATTCGCACCTCTACCCGAGTTCGTTCGTGCATGGTCTGGTGCGACTGCACTCGGTCGTCGAACAGGAGGATACCCCTGCGCCGCCGCTCTACTATCACAGATAAGCAGCACTGCGTCGCGCATGGCGTGATGGCAGTGACAGGGAGGTGCCACGTGACACGCCCCCCATCAACCCGGGAGCGCCTGATCCGAATGACACTCATCGTTCCGGCAGTCCTGCTGCCATGCGCTGGTTTACCCATCGGCGCCGGTGAGGAGATAGATCTCACCGAGGCGCCGATCGTAAACGACCGCGGCGACTTCGGATATCATCGGTCTGTACGCACGCCGCCGCAAGTCATCATAGACGGCGACCCCGAGACCGTGTGGAGTAGCGGGCCTTTCAGCTTCGCGCTGCTTCCCGCGAATCTGTTCATCACATTGCCCGAGCCGGCTGCGGTCGGCAGGTTGGAGATGCTCAGCACCGAGGGGCGTCAGATAACGGACTTCGCGGTCCATGCACGGGTCGATGATGCCTGGGCTCTGCTGGGGGAAGCGCAGGGAGGCGACCAGGCACTGGTCGAGTTGGACTTGATCCCGGCGGAAGTGGAAATGCTGCGTATCCGCATCGCAGTTCCGGCAGTTCCGGGGACACCATACGAACAGTTCCGGGGACACCATACGTAACTCTTGACCACTTGGGGGCATTTTGCTATGATCATGCCATGGCTCGACTAGCACGTGTGGTTATTCCGGGCATGCCGCATCACGTCACCCAGCGCGGGAACCGACGGCAGCAGACGTTCTGCTGCGAGGAAGACTATCAGGCCTACCTT
>PXBW01000230.1 GCA_003566775.1 candidate division WS1 bacterium | reverse complement strand
GAGACCTCATCGAGCACCAGCAGATCGGCATCGCGCAGATCGGATTGCGGGTTCAGCACGAATTTCGGCTCGTGGATGTGGTCGAGGCGCAGCTTGAGCTGGGCAATCTGCGCTTCGGCAAACCCGCGCTCCCCCGGGCCCATCCGCGGCAGATCGCGCTCCAGCGCGGCCAGATCCTCGCTCACGCGCGCGATTTCTTCGGGCGAGGCCTCGGACAGCCGGTAGATCAGGCTGTGAATGGTCTGCGCCGGCGTGCCCTTGCGGGTCATCACCAGAACGGCCTTGCCGGTGAAGGCGGCAAAGAGCACGCCACCCAAGCCCCCGGGCGTCATGGGCTCGAGGTCAAGCGCCTGCATGGCGAGGTTGGTGATCGTGGTCTTTCCGGATCCGGCATACCCAAACACCCGCAGGATCTGCTGCTCATGGCGGCGGTTGAGATACCAGTCCCGAATGGTGGAAATGGCGTTCGCTTGCGCATCCGAGACGGTGATGCTCATGGCTGACCCTCCGACCAGCAGCGCTGGCTGTAAGGACAGAAGCGGCAGAGATAGAAATCAGCATGCGCTGCAATGCGGGGCAGCAACTCGCCCGCATCTGCCGCGCGCAGAACGTGGACGGCCTTGTCCGAGAGTTCCTGTGCCGCAGAGACATCGAACGGCACCAGCTCGTGGTAAAGCTCGCAGGTGTCCTTGTTCAATGCGGTGAACAGCGCGGCATCGAGCGCCATGTAGGCCATGTAGATCTGCATCTGGCCGAAATAGACGGGCTTCGAGATCTGCACGCCCTTCTTTGCCGTGTCCGACCAGGAGGATGCCTTCAGTGCCTTGTGCTCCCAGAGCACCGGCCAGGTGAGCCCCACCTCAGGGCCAGCGACGATCACCCCGTCGACATGGCCGCGGATGCGCCCGCCCGCCGTCTCGAAGCCGAACTGGCCGCCATCGCGCGTGTGAGTGCGCAGGTCGAACCCGGCCTGCCGAAGCCAGCGGATCGCCAGGTCCTCGAAGACATGGCCTGCCTCGAAGATGCGCAAGCTGCGCCCCTCGAAATCCTTGCCCGGATCGACCGGCGTTCTGGTGAACTCATAGACAAGGCGGCGCGCGCAGGGCTCGCCGATCCGGCTTGCGCCAAGATAGTCGCGCGGGCGCTGCCTGTCGCGTTCAGCTACAAGCGCGGCGTCGATGCGGGCGTTGATCCTTGCGCCGAGCGGTTCGGGCTCCGAGGCGTCGCGGCCATAGACAAAGCCGGACTTGTGGTTGAGGTCGAGCATACTGGCCTCCGGCTTAAAATGGGCAGTCGCCGGCATCGGACTGGCGCTGCATGGAGGCCTGAAACCCGTCGACGCAGGCCTCGATCACGCGGTCGATGTCCGCAGTCGGGCGGTCGAAGAAGGGCGCCATCAGGCCCATCTCTGTCAGCGCTGCGGCCAGTTCGCGCCGCGCCTCGCGGATCGCGCGCATTTCCATGTCACTCTTGTCGATCATTCCAAAATTCCTCTGGGCATTGGCGCTGCCCACAGTGAGGCAGCGCATGGAGCAAAATCGGTAATAGGGGTGGCGATCCCGGCGCAGCTGGTGGCAGTAGCCAAAGCTGCGTGCCTCAAAGCCACAGACGGCGCAGGGCACACGCCGGCCGAGATCGGCACGGCTCACCCCATGAGCAGAAGCTCGAGCGCATCGCGTTCGGCCGGATCGGGCGCTTGTGTCCGCCGCTCTGCCGCCAGCACGATGAAGCGGCTGATCGCGTTTGACGCCATGCATTCGAGATCCTTTCGCGTCAGGCTGGCGATGGGGCGGTCGAGCCGCCCCCGCGCCTCGAGCCAGCGCCCCATCGCAAGGGCCGCCTCCGTGGTGACATGCGCCTGCCATGCGTCCGGGCTCACGGGTTGAGCCAGGCCGGGCCGCCCGCGGGCTTCGGCGCGGCGGGCTCGGCGGCAGGTTGGGCCGCGGGCTGGGCGGCAGGCGCTGACCAGGCAGGCGCAGTTGCGGCGGCGGCAGGCTGCGACTGGCCCCATGCGGGTGCTGCTGGTACAGGCGCCACGGCAGCTGACCGCTGACGCTGCGACGGCTGCGCCGGGACGCTCTCGCCTGCCATCACCTTTTGCCATTCCGGCGCCGTGGGCAGGACCACATGGTCGAGCTTGTTGGCATCCTTGTAGGCGGGGTTGCGGTTCGGCTCGACCTGGATCTTGGCCACGAAGGTGATGCCGTCGAGATCGGCGAGCCCGCGCAGCACGCGCTTGGCCTTGGCGCCCTCGCTCATGTCCTCGGGGTTCAGCCCCAGCGCGCTGTCAATCATCGCCCGGAACTGGCTCTTGGATATTTTCCAGCCGATGGACTGGCCCTGCTCATCGAGCTTGCCGCCCTGCACGGTGAAATTCTGCCAGAACTTGCGCCGGGCAAAGGGCCCCTCGGCCACGGTGAACTCCGCATCAACCATCCGCACGTCACTTCCGGGCTGGTTCGAGGCTTTCAGCAGGCCCCGGTCCATCTCACTCATCCCGTCCGTGCCGCCCTTGCGGATGGACATGGTCACCTTGGCAAAGGTGCCGTCGGGGATCAGGTCGCCGGACTGCTGCGGCGCCACATCGTTCATGTCGAAGGTCATGGGATTATCCTTTCAAGGGTTGGTTGATCTTGGTGAGCAGCGCGCCGAGGTCGGCGGGCTCGGTGAGGTCGAGTTTTCCGCTGCGATCCTTCGCCGGTAGCCCCCAGGGGTTGCCGGAGCGGCAAACCAGGCGGCGAAACTCCCCCTTGTCGGGGTCGTGGCGCCATGTGGTGGACCCGTCCGGGCCGGTTTCCGGGTTGAAGAGGCTGAGCGTCATCACCTGATCGACGATGCCCGGCAGTTCGCGCGCGGCCTTGCCGCCCTCCATCTGCGGCTGCCAGGTCACCCGGTTCATGTCGTCGACGACCTTCTCGAGGATACCGACGAAGATGACCGTGCGCCCTGGCGCGTGCTGCAGATGCTTCAGCCACCCGATGACCTCTCGCGCCAGAAGGCCGT
>PXBW01000062.1 GCA_003566775.1 candidate division WS1 bacterium | reverse complement strand
GCCTCCAGCGGGATCGACCCGCCGCCCGAGAACGGGTCATAGACCGGGGGCAGCTCGCCATCGCAGCTGGCGCGGATCTCGGCCCGCGCGCGCTCCAGCACCTCCTCGTTGGTCGAGTTCTCCCATTTCACCAGGTCCTCGATGATCGCAAACAGCCGCTTGCGCTCGATCTCGACCGCCACATCCTCCAGCGTCGGCTCCGGCGCATTCGCCGCCGCCCCCTTGGCCGCCGCCTTGCTCTTCTCCCACGCCGCCACCCGCCCGGGCAGCTCCGCCTCGGCCCGCGCGCGCAGTTTCGGATCGGCCATCAGCTCATCGACGCAGGACGAGGGATCATCCACCAGCTGCGCGAACAGCACCGCCCGACACGCCGCCAGCGGCCGCCGCGCCCACCACAGGTGCAGGGTCGAGGGATGCCCATGCCGGATCGACTTCTCCCGCGCCGACGCCGCGTTGATCGCCTCGAGCGGAATGGCGACTTCGATGAGTTTCTTCTTGTAGGTCTGGGTCATTTATTCGAAGCCTTGCCTTCAATCCTCTTCAGGGAACGGGTTGCCCCCTGCAATCAATACCCAACGGGTCTTCTGCCCGTCAGCAGTTCCTTGAGCGCGATAGAACTGACCGACGCCCCAGCCGATCCCCCGGCCGTGCTTGGCCGTGCAGCCGGGACACATGTTCGCCCAGCTACCGTCCTTGGTGGCGCCGTCGACAAAGAAGCCACCCTCCAACAGGTCCGTCCCACAGAGATCGCAGCTTTCAGGGTCGCCCGGATAGACCTCGCAGTGGCCACCGGTGACCATGAGGTCGTTCAGTCTGATGGCGAAGTAGAAGATGTCGAACTTGTACTTCTCGAGGAACGCAGCCCTGCGTGCGGGATCCCGTGCGAGCGCTTCGCTGTCTTGCAATGCCTCCGCGAACTCGCCAAAGGCTGAAAGAGCGGGTTTTCTATGCTGCATGGGCTCCTCCGCTCTTTGCCAGTCGGACCCGATAGGCGTAGGGACCTGTTTCCTCCAAAATAACCCTGTCGCCGGGGGCTGCGTCGTTGAGTTCAAAGAAGTTTCGGATCCAGCCGCGGGCGCGGAAGAACCGCTTTGATCCATCTAGATCGGTCCGGACAGGGGCGCCGCCGCCCCAATCGACCGTGACATCCCGGGCGGCCTTCTCTTGCCGGTTCGAACCGCCGATGGCGTCTTCCGGAAAACGGTCGAAGAAGGAGCGAAGGTAGATGTGGTTGTTGTCGATGTTGCCCTGCGTGATCTCAACCTGACCGATCAGCCGACCGTTCGCCGCAGTCCCGGATGCGGGCACCGAGCTGGGGACTGGCATCCGCTTTACCTGCGACGCAGTAGAATTCTGCGGGGTCTGCGGCGGCAAGGCAACGGATGAAACAGAGACATGCGAGAGCCCTCCAATTTGACGGGTGATCGCTTCGGAAACGTCCTTGTCCAACTCAACCCAGGTTACTGCGCCGCTGCGGTGCCGGTAGGGCACTGGAGTGTCCAATCGCTGGACATCTGCGAGCTTCCAGGGAGTGTTCCACTTGGCGACTTCGCCGGAGCGGATCATGCTTTCCGGAATGCGGTGCCGCTCGAATGTCGCGACCATCTCTTCAGGCGAAAGCGGCGCTCCCACGTCGATCAACCTTGCGACGCCGTGGACCGCCCCGGATCCCTTGCGGATCAGACCGAACCAACCGCGGTGCGATGCGCTGACCGAACGCATCTCCCAGATCTTTGTCCCGTCGAGGATGTAACCGATCCATGGGTCGGCAATGATCAAGCCCTTGGTAATCGTCACTTGGGAACCTCCGCCCGCTCGAGCAGGCTCTTGATGCTGAACTGAATGGCGTTGTGCTCGAAGGGAGGCTCGCGCGTGTCGAGCGCGCCGCGGACATAGCGCGGCGCAGTGGCGAAGCCGTTCTCGACTTGGACGACGGCCAGGATGAACTTGTCGGGCTCATGCAGTGAGGTGATGACCTCCTGCCGGGTAATCATCACCGTGTCTGCACCGTCGATGCGGCCCTTGACCTCGATGAAGCGCATATGGTCCGCCCTGGGGTCGTAGGAGGCGATGTCGTAGCCAACCTTCTGCGCGGAGAAGTCGGTAGGCGCGTTCCCCAACGCGCGCTCGACGGCCATGACAGCTTCCATCGCCGCGATCTCGATCTTGCGCCGGGCGACCGGATCCTCGGAGAAGCCGTTCGCGGTCGCCGCAAGTTCGTCCGCAGGCGCGCGGGAAATCAGGAGGCCGCGCGGAATGACGACCATGCCGCCGCGCACGCGCGGAGGCTGGGCAGAGATGAAGCGTTCTTGGTCGAGCGCTTCCAAACGGCGCTTCAGACGCTCGGCCAGCTCCTCGGCCCGTCGCTGCGCGTTCTGCCAGTTGAGGCGGGTCTTCTTGCCGGCCTTCTCCTGTTCCTTCAGCTCGAAAGCCCGCGAGTCCCAGTAGTTGATCTCTTTCTTCAGGCGGGCCTTCACCTCCTGCTCAACCTTGTCGATCTCGGGCAGGCGGCGAGCACGGACCTCGGCGACATGGCCTTGGGCTAGCTCGACCGTAGCGAACTGAACGACCTTCTTTTCGAGATCGCCGCGCATCCAGTCGGCGTTCAGGACATCCTCAACACCTACGATCTCTTCCGGTGTTGCGGGCCGTAGATTGAGGTGGGGTGCGATGCCGGCGTTGGTCACTTTGCCAGCCTCGTCGATCGCGGCGAACTGCAGCTTCTGGGAGATGACGTTGGCATTGCCCGAGCTGGTCGGGCGCCCGTCCTGCACGCTGTGTTCGAGCAGGAAGAGAGCAGAGACGTCGGTGCCGTCGTCGGTGTCATCGACCAGGACGGCCCCCTGTTTCATGAGGTGGTCGTTCTGCTCGCGCACGAGGCTGATCACGGCGTCGAGCAGCGGATGCCCGGGGTAGACGAAGGCCGCGACAGGCTGCTGGTTGATCTTGTCCTTCTCGAAACAGATCCGCTCGTACTTCTTCTGCAGCGGTGCGCCGGAGCCT
>PXBW01000025.1 GCA_003566775.1 candidate division WS1 bacterium | reverse complement strand
GCGCGGAGGAGGGGGCGCGCGAGTTGCTCGACTTCGCCCGCGCCCACGCCGACAGCGGCGCGGTGGACGCGCCACGCTACGAACGCGACATCGGGCATTGGCTGGACATTTGGGAGGCATAGGACGCGGTGGCACGGCCGCCCCCGCCTCTCGCGGATTCTCCTCTCTGATCTGACCCGACGGTTGACCGCCTCCGCACACTTATGATAGAAATATTGCGATAACCTCAAATCACGCGCGAAGAGCATATGGCCGCGAGTCGGTCCCGGTAATGATCACAACAGGAGTTGACATCGGATCTCTTGCATCGAAAGCGGTGGTTCTTGACACAGGGACCATGACCGTCATCGGCTCTGCGGTGATACCCAGCGGCCCACGGCCTGCGGCGACTGCTGAGCGCGTGCTCAGGCTGGCGCTCAGCGATGCAGACGCCGACGCCGACACCGTCGCAGCTACCGTGGCCACCGGCTACGGGCGGGAGTCGCTCCCATTCGCGGATGCGACGGTCACTGAGATCACCTGCGCCGCGCGTGGTGCGCATCTCATCGATGGCGCCACGCGCACGGTCGTGGACATCGGGGGCCAGGACAGCAAGGCAATCCGCGTTGACGAGCGTGGCTTCCCGCTGGACTTCGCGCTCAACGATCGGTGCGCCGCGGGCACCGGGCGCTTTCTTGAGGTCATGGCGGGCGCGCTGGAGACAGATGTAACCGACCTCGAACGGCTCGCACTTGAGGCCGAGGCTCCGGCGGCAATCACCCGAACCTGCACCGTCTTCGCGGAGTCCGAGATAATTGGCCTGCTGGCAGACGGCGCTTTGCCGTCGGCAGTGGCCGCGGGGCTGTGCCGGGCAGTGGCTCTGCGTACAGCGGCATTGGTCCGGCAGATAGGCGTCAGGCCGCCGGTCATGCTTGTCGGTGGCGTCGGTATGAACCGCGCAATCGCCAGTGAGCTGGAGAGAGCCGTCGATTCACCACTCATCACGCCCGAGCAGCCGCAGCTTGTGGTCGCGACAGGTGCAGCGGTAGTCGCGGCCGATCGCATCTCTGAGAGAAGCGACAGAGGATCAGTCAGGGAAGGATCATGAGACGGGTCAGGATCGCCTTCATCATCTGCGCGATCATTCTTTCGGCACAGATCGTCGGGCCGGCGCCGGTAGAGTGTGTTCCGGAAGAGGCCGAGGCGATCATGGCCGAGGCCCGAGAGCTGATGCGCGAGGGTGACGCGTCGGGCGCTCTCTCGAAGGTCGAGCGGGCGGCGGCAGTCGCGCCGCACTGGCCCCTGCCTCATGCGTCACTTGGTGTGCTGAATCAGCTTAGAGGGCGCGATGATCTCGCCCGGGAGCATTACACGCAGGTTCAGCTCATCAGCCTGCTGCGTGAGGGGGCGGAGGACACAGCGCTCACACGCGACATAGCAGAGGGCGAGGCGCTGATGGTATATCTGGTCAATCTTGAGCGCGCACAGCGGGGACTTCGCCTGCTGCGACCTCATGCCGATCTTGCGATCGTTGCACGTGGACACAGCCGCGAGATGCGCGATCTCGGTTTCTTCGGCCATCTCTCGCCACGCAGGCAGAATCGCCGCCCCTCAGACCGCTTCCATAATCTCTTCAACCATGCGCCCCGGGCAATCGGTGAGAATCTCGCGCGCATGTCCTCGTCCTCGCACCCGGTCTTCACCCGCGAGAAACTTCGCGACAGCCACGAGCGTCTGATGAGTAGTGAACGTCATCGCAGGACGATTCTGTGGGACGTTCCGGATCATATCGGTGTAGGGATCGCAGTCAACTCCGCCGGAGATTTCTGGATCACCGAGAGCTTCTCCGTTCTGCAGCGCTGATTCCGGTCTTCCGCTTGACTAAGTCTCGACTTCGGAAGCACAATAGGCACAGAACACCTCACCGCAAAGTTCCACCGTCCGGCCGTCAATCTTCGGGAAGGATGGTCTATCCTATCATGCGCGAAAAGCTGCACAACCTCGCATCAGCGATCACTCTGCTCTTTCGCAGGTACCTGGTCGCGGGGATCATCGCCATCATACCGATCTGGGTAACCTGGATGATGCTCGAGTTTCTCTTTCGGGTTCTCGCCGCACGTGGCGCTCCGATAGTGAATCAACTGGCGCAGCAACTCGCGCCCTTCGCTCCAGGAGTGGCTACCTCGCTTCAGGAACCCCTGTTTCAGTCCGTCCTTGCGACCCTGATCGTTATCGCGGGCCTCGCCACGCTCGGCTGGCTTACCACGAGAGTGGCCGGCCAGCGCCTGATGGAGTGGTTTGATGGGCTGGTTGAGCGAATACCCGTCGTGAAGATGGTTTACGGGGGAGTGAAGCAGCTCGTGAACTCCCTGCAGGCGAGGCCCGACGGTGTCCAGCGCGTGGTGCTGATCGACTTCCCCTCTCCCGAGATGAAGACCGTAGGGCTGGTAACGCGCACCTTCGAGGACGCCGATACCGGACGCAAACTGGCCGCGGTCTATGTTCCCACCACGCCCAACCCCACCTCCGGATATCTCGAGATAGTCCCGGTTGAGTGCGTTACCTCCACTTCGTGGACCGTGGATGAAGCGATGAACTTCATCATCTCGGGCGGCACAGTCGCCCCGACCGCCATGAACTACGATCGTGGAGTGCCTGTGGAGGCCGCAACGCCGTATGATCTGCTGCCGGAAGAAGACGAGGACGGCGCTCGAGAGGAAGGGGTAGATTTCGACGTAAGCGAGCTTATGTAACCGGGGACACGCACAAGATGGTGTCGAGAGGGTTGCGCCGGGGCTCAGACAGGATGAAAGCGTCCGTCGCCAACTGTTTCGCCGTGGACGGCGAGACGGCTGAGGACGGACGCTTTCTCAGATCTCTCAACTCCCGCGCGCGGCTTCTCGATTCGCGGAGCTTCCTGCGCGGGGAATATCTATCCGGCACCTCCGGGCATCATGGCTATCATCTGAAGGCGAGACCTGCCTGCAGAGGCTCGAACCTCACGTGTCCGCCGAGGTAGCCGATGTTGATCGAGGCGCGCACACCCTGGTGCAGCGTCACTCCGTGATTGCGGTTGGTCAGCACGGTCCACGCGTCCGACCACAGCCAACTGTCAGGATCCCACTGTTCATTCATCGGTCGGGGTTGATCGCCCCACCAATTATTAAGGAAGCCCCAGCAGATGTGCGTGTTGTAATCGGGACGATTCGGCTCCACTGTGCTGGGAAGTTGATCGAAGCTGAAGTAGTAGTAGCCGATGTTCCCGGCGTCTCGATTCTCTTCGGTGTCCTGATAGTCGGTCATCCACTGCGCGGTACGTGGCAGCGATGGGCAGTAGAATATGTCCATGTTGTTGATATAGGGCATGATCTGCGCGACGAGACGCGCCGAGGTTGTGCTGGAGTTTGCGGCGTAGTAGTCGCGCGGCAGCCACTCGTCCCAGTCCTGTGCGTACATCTTGGAGGCGAGGACAAGCTGGCGGACATTTGAGTTGCATGCCGTGCGGTAGGCAGCCTCTCGTGCTCTCGCGAACACCGGGAAGAGTATGGCCGCGAGGATCGCGATGATTGCGATCACCACGAGAAGCTCAATGAGCGTGAAACCCTTACTTCGATTGACCATGAAAGCCCTTTCTCCTCACGCCGCAAATGGGAACACCTCACCCCGTGTTGACGCGTGTCCGAGATGAGGTGTTCAGTTGTTCACCGATTTGGTCGGATAAAGCGCCGGGCGGTCAAGCCCGGCGCAGTCTATCCATCAGTCACTGCAGCCAGGTAGCGAAGGGCAGCGCTGACAGGACGGAGACTACACGCTCGGTCCATGTCGGCGCGACACCGGCCCAGCTATGTGTGACATCGGCGCCGTTGTGAGGTGCCGCCGCCACCGCATCGTCCTCGAGCACCAGCTCGACCCCACACAGCACGGGTTCGTACTGTGAGTTGTTCGCGGAGACGAGTTCGATGGTCAGCTCGTCGGTCACCTGAACGCCGGTGACCTCGTGGACCAGGGCGCGGTTCGCGCCACCGGCCTCTCGCGCGATATCGAGGTCGCTGATGACCTCGCGGCCCTGTACCAGCACGTTGAACTGCCGCTCGCCCGCCGCTGCAGCGCCGGGTTCGACGAAGTGCAGCCGCACGGTGAAGGGCAGCTCCTCAAGCTCGACCTCTTCGTCCTCATCAACGGCTGGGCTGACGTCGAGCAGCACTGAGGCCTCGCCTTCGATGCCGGACGCGGCGATCCAGTTCATGCCCGCGCCCTCGTCAACGACCCAGGTGGAGTCATGCCTGAAGGTGGGCGGCTCTTCGCCGTTTGCACCGTTGACTTCGACCGGGAAGAGCACGTGGGCCTTCGGCCGGTCTCGGTCATCGTATTCGCCGATGTAGGGATACTCGACCCACCAGGTGCCTGCTTCGTCGAGTCGCGCACCGGGCGCGCCGAGGTTGGCTCCCGCCCGCTGGAGGGTGCCGGGACCTCGTGTGACGTTGGTGTAGGTCCACATCTCCGCATCGGGCATGTGTATCATACCCAGTGAGGTCTGCAACTGGTAAGCGCAGAAGCAGCTTCTGGTGTATTCGGGGGCGTTGACGACACCGTCGGCCACCACGACGTTGTTCGTGCAGCCTGCACGGAATCCCGCCATATTGCCGGTTCCGCCGTCGCGTGCGAGGTCATAGTAGCCCGCAGCGCCGGAGCGGAAGGTGATGAGGTTCTCGGACACGTTCTGAGTACCGCAGCCGTAGGTGCGGGTGAAGTTCCAGGTGAGTTCCTCACCGGTCATCGGGTGCAGGCGCGTGTAGTTCTCGCCTGTCAGGATGTTGATCCCGGCCTGCCCGCGGGCGGTGATGATTCTGTCGCCATGCAGGGCCATTGGACCCGAGTATCTCTGGTCTCGCTCCCAGACAATCTCGCCGGTGTCTCCGTCGTGAGCGAGCATCTGATTGCGAGGCTCGTCGGGCAGCGGCCGGCGCGCTCCATGGCGTCCGCCCTGGATCAGTATGCCGTGCTGCTCCGAGTAACTCAGCCACGTTCCGAAGGTGTCTCCGTCACGTGACCAGAGCAGTTCGCCGGTGTGGATGTCCATCGCTCCGACGCGCGGCTCGGCCTCTGGTCGCTCGCCGCGGCGCTCCAGCATCTCAAGCTGCTGTTCGGAGAGGTTGTCGATGACGAAGACCTTATCGTCGGCGGCGATGATCGTGTTGTGACGGAAGCCGATCTCCGCGCTGATGATCCAGAGGGTCTCGCCGGTGTACCTGTTCAGTACCGCGAGGTGTTCGCTTGAAGTTGCATTCCACGATTCCTCGCGGGCAAGGGGTGCGTCATCGAACCACTGTGGCTCGACGCCGGTGACAATGTAGTCATCGTAGACCACGAAGCCCCAGCCCATGTCCGCTTCCTCACCATCCGGGGTCTGTACGGTGAACTCGCTCAGCAACTCACCGGTGGCGGGTTCGAAGCGCATGCAGCGGCCCTCATAAACGAGATAGACGCTATCCTCGACCGACACGTAGGGGCTGCCGACGAAGTTCGCGCCGGGGTGATTCGGGAAGTACACCGAGCGGCCCTCGGCAAGCTGCTCCTCGTGTTCGAGGCTGGTGAAGGCGTGGCCGACGCCGGGAAGCTCGTTGATCCAGAGCTTACGACCGGTGTAAACGTCACGTCCTGCGATCGTGTCCGGACCGAGGATAAACAGCCGTCCGCCGACTACCTGCGGGACCGGGCCATTCATGTGGCGCGGCAAGGAATTATGGTTGTTGTACCCGCCGCCGTACCAGAGCACTCCCAGAGGTGCCCGGGCGGGGCTGTCCCAGGAGACGCCGCTGTTGGCGGCGTCGGCGTACTGATGTGTCCATTGGCCGGCGCCGGGGAGCGGTCCCTCGCGCGTTACGGCCGTGTAATCGCCCTGACGGGCAACCTGCGCTCCGTGGATCCCTGAAATCTGTACCCACTGGGCGAACTCTCCATGCTCCTCACCGGAGAGGGGCAGCCACGCCATTCCGCCGTAGGGTCTGAGCATCTCGAACACGCGGCCTGCTGTCCGCTCCCAACCCGCGGGGTCGGCGTCAATGCCCAGTGCCGCGAGATTCTCGGCGGTAATCAGAGTCGCGAAGTACGGCGCGAAATTGACTTCGGTCGGGTCGGCCTGCATCACCGCCACGCGGCGACCGTAGTAACCCGCGTCATCGAAGAGGCGCCGCATCTGCTCGACTCTCGCAGCGTTGGGCTCGACGACGATCACGTGCAGGTTTGATTGTCCGACGAGTTCATGAACGAGGCGTCCGCTGTCCGCGCCGAGCACGAGAGCGAAGCCCTCGTTGCCGACGGCGTTGAGCATCGCGGCGGCCTCGCCAGCCCACGAGTCCTGAGGGCGCTGAATGACGCCGTTGACGGTGTGTCGCGCTACCTCAGTCTCCTCTGCGCCGAAGCAGAAGACAGCACCCTCTTCGTTGACGACGAAGAGGCGCTCGTCGGCGACGATCATGCTCCAGGGCGTCCCGTCGATCTCGGTCTGCCAGCTTACCTGCGCCTCACCGTCTTCCTCGGGCAGGTCGATTGCCGCCACGAGGCCGTCGGGGTTGCTCGCGTAAACGCGATTGCCCGCCACGATGTGCAGCTTGTTCACATCAAGATCGAGTTCGCCTCTGAATGCACGCACGAGGTTGTAGCGTTCGCGAATTGAGCCGCGGCCGAGGCGGTCGGTTACCTCTTCCTCGGTGACCTCCAACTCGGATTCATAGCCAACGATTCTTCCTTCATCGTCGAGACCTATCCGGTAGTCGTCGGTTAGCACCTCAGATGGCACGCTGCCGTACTGAGCGCCGTCCTCGAGTGAGTAAAGCGATGTGCCAACGATGTTATTCGGATTGTGGAAGAAGCCGTCCTGCACCCAGACGCCGTAGCCACCTGCGCCCTTGCCCACGTACTGTGTGGCGTGGCGCCAGTAGATGAAGTCGCCGGTCTCCCGGTCGTGCACCGCGGGAGGCGTCCTGCCTCCGGGGAACATCACGCGGTCCTCTGTCGCTACCACGTAGCCCTGAGGAGAAACTCCACCGAAGGAGTGAGCGCCACCATGCTGGTGGAGGTTGTACATGTGGCCGGTGCCGGAGTTGCACCACTCGACCTCGCCCGTCTCGGCGTCAAGCGCATACAGGAATGTGCCCATATGCGGGAAGACGCCTGCGGCGAAGTAGAGTGTGTCGTCGCGAACGACCGGGCCGCCACGCACCGCCCAGTGGCTTACCATGCGCTCATTGCCGAGCATGTAGCGGCTTTGCGGAGCGGCATGGAAGCGCCACAGCAGTTCACCGCTGGCCAGATCGAGACAGTAGAGATATCCGTCATCGGAGCCTGCGTAGACTCGACCGTCCCAGATCGTCGGCGCCATACGAACCGGTCCGTTGACATAGTATCGCCAGCGTTCTTCGCCGGTTCGCGTGTCGTACGCCGTGATACTGTCGGAAACCATAGAGCCGACCACGAGGGTGGTACCCACCGCAACCGGCTCATAGGAGACGTCGAAACACAGTTTGCCCGCATCGTCCCATTGGAACGGCCAGGCCTCCATCGGCTCGGGCAGTTCACGAACCCACTGGAGATGTAATTGCTCAGGCAGCTCCTGAGTGGTACTACCCCGGCGCTGTGCGTCGGCGCGCCAGGTTGGCCAGTCGGCCATCGCGGCAGTCGCGGTGATTGCCAGCAGGACAATCAGCACGACCATCATTCTCGGAACGGATTTTCGCACAGTCATCACTTCCCGTTAGATTAGGCTTGTCGTCCAGCCGCACCAGCGCGCGGTGCGGTTACTGACTATCCTGCGGCCTTTGCGTTATGCCGTGCTGCAGTTTCTCCCCCCTCGACCAGTCTTCCTCTATCTATGCGCAAGATTCTTTCGGCCCATGCCGCCGCTGCGTTGTCGTGGGTCACCAGCATTACGGTCCCACCTGCGCCGGCAAACTCCGCCAACGCCCCGAGCACGATCTCGGCGTTACGCTCGTCCAGGTTGCCGGTGGGTTCATCGGCGAGTATCACACGGGGTTCATGCAGCATGGCTCGTGCCAGTGCTACGCGCTGCCTCTCACCGGTACTCAGTTCCGCCGGGGTGTGTTTCAGTCGATCGAGCAGGTTGAACTCCTCAAGCAGTTCCTCGGCGCGCTCACGGGCATCATCGAGCGGCAGTGCCATCGTGGGGGCAAGGACGTTGTCGCGCACATTGAGGTAAGGGACGAGGTGGAACTGCTGAAAGACGAAGCCGATGCTACCGGCCCGAAACTTCGTGCGCCGCTCGATCGGCATCTCATAGAGGCTCTCGCCATCGATTGTTACGGACCCGTTGTCGGGCTTGAGCAGCCCTCCGACGGTGAGCAGCAGCGTGGTCTTGCCGCAACCGCTCGGTCCCTGCACGGCGACGAATCCACCCGTCTCGATCTGTAGAGTAACGGAGTCAAGCGCCGTCACCGACTCGACGCCGGTCCGGTAGGTCTTGCTTACATCATCAACTCGCACCATCGCGCTCTTACTCCTCCTGCAGAACTATCGCCGGGTCCTGTCGCGCCGCGAGGCTTGCGGGCAACCAGCTTGCGAGTGCGGCAAGCACCGGGGCGCCCGCCAGCGCGGCGACCATCACACGAGCTTCAACCAGTGCACCGAAGCCCTGTATGCCCGGCGCGATCTCACTAAGCCAGGCTCCGATGAAGACGCCCGCCATCAGGCCGATGATGCCGCCAAGCAGCCCCATCAGGACGGCTTTGAGCAGGAAAGCGCGCTGGATCATACCCGCGCGCACGCCGATCGCACGCAGTATGCCTATCTCGCTGCGGCGCTCACGCACATTGCCCATCATCAGGAACATCACCCAGGCCGCAGCGCCGATCGCGGCCACGGGGACAAGTATGCTCGCGAAGGCCCGGCGCTCCTCGCGCAGGCTCGCTCGATACAGCATCTCCTGTTCGATCGCGGTCTCATGGGCTTCCGCCGCACGTTGCCGCGCCAGCCCTCGCGCCTGGATCAGCGACGCGAACTCGTAGGTCTGCGTGTCAGGCAGGATTGCGCGCACCGTCTGCTGGATGGCTCCGAGATCACCCGGATCGCAGATGCACTCGAGGGCGAGGATGCCGTTGATCTGCTCCGGTCGGCCCATCCACTCCTGTGCCTGCGCAAGACTTACCCACGCGGTCAGATCGTCCTGTGTCCCGCGTCGGTTGTATACCTCACGTACCAGCAACTCGGTTCCGCGCATCGTCACGGTATCGTCCTCACCGACTTCCATACTCCGGGCCAGATCATAGCCAAGCTTAATCTCACCCGGATCGACCGGATCCATGATCGGCGGCCGCTCGTGCTTCATGCCGTGGAAGATCGGCACCTGCCCGCGCACGCCGGTCAGCAGCACCTCGCTGCCCCGTTCAGGCCAGTTCACTCTCTCCTGCAGCAACGGCAGCAGGTGGTTGAGCGTCGAGATCTTCTCGTCAGCGAGTCGCTGGGCGTAGTCCTCGGGCATATAATGTGTCGGGTAGCCGAGTTGCTCGAGTTCATCTATGTCCTGATTCTCATGCAGGATGAGGACATTGTACCCCATATCCTTCATAATGCGGCGGTAGTCATCCTCCATCCGCGCCATCTCTTCACGCGTCTCGGCTTCTTTCTGTGCGATCACCTGCTCAGTGCGGAGGTCATGACCGTTGAGCATCGTCACTGCGCCCACGAGGACGCCTACCGCTATCATGATTGAAAGCAGGCCCAGCATGAAGCTGAGCTTGCGGTGAGTGATCTCTCTCAAGCTAAGTCGGAATACGCTCATGGTCTTCGCCACTCACTCCTTTCTGTCTGCTTCTGAGTACGATTGCGGTCACCGCGGCGGTGATTGCGGCCGCGATCAGGCCGAGTATGGCGAGGAGTCCCGCGTAACCGCCGCCCGAATCGCTGTCACCGTTCGTGGTAAGAGTCGCCGCAGCATCGTCATCGAACATATCGTCGAGATCATCAGAATCGATGTCAGGCTCGCCCGCAGCATCGATGTCGTCTTCCATCTGTGCGGACGCCTGATCCGGATCCGGTGGCCCGAGTGGTTCGCCCGCTTCCGTCTGATCCGGTGACGGGGAGGCGGCCTCCGCGGGGGAGTCGGACTCATCGGTTAACTCGGGCACGCGCGGCGTCTCCCTCGAGCCTCGCTCCGGTCGTGATGCAGTCGAGCGGGAGGGACTGGAGGTGCGGGGTTCGCTCGCCCGCGGCTCACTGGAAGGTGCCCGAGCGGTCCTGTCGGTGGTTCGTTCAGCAGTGGGAGTGCGCGTAGTGCCGCCGGTGGTCGGCTCACTCTCCTGACCCAGTTCAGCGAGACGCCGCTCGGCATCTTCCGCTCGACCCTGGAACCCCGCCATCCCCGAGGGCGGTGGCATCCGCTCGCGGGCGGTGTGACGCACCTTTGAGTCCCAATCGAGTTGCACCAGCAGGTCTGTGCCCGGATTGCTCGCCTTCACCTGGCAGGAGCAGGGCCCGGTGAGAAACTCCGCCGCCTGTGCGATCGTCCACTCGTTGATCCCCGGCCCCGCGAGGGCGTAGAGAATCAGCCCGCGGCCGTAGATCGGGAAGGCCAGCGGTTCGTTGGCGAACTCAGTCGTCAGGTCCGGCTCGCTGTGCAGCAGCATATTCACCAGCATGCGCTCTTCGGCGGAGTCCCGGCTGAGCCGATGGAGGGTGAAATCCACGTCCTCGGGGGTGTTCGCCTCACCGTCGGGACCCCATCCCTCCAGTACCGGCAGCACCAGCGTGTCCTCGAGGCGACTTAGCTCTCGCTCCAGCAGCGCCGCCACCGCGTTGTCCTTGCCGCGATCGCCGCTCTCAAGCAGTATCCAGCTTGCGGTGACGCGGCTCGCAAGCTCTGAGGCTATCTTCTGTCTCAAGGGGGAGTCAACCAGCGCGGTCAGATCGGCTTGCTTCAGAGGACCGGACCATGCGGGATCCGGGATTCGATGCACTTGAGGGTAGTACGCCGCGACCCAGGGAAGCTCTGAGGTGCCCTGCTCCCCCCACCGCTGCACCATCATCGCGTCCCGATTGGTGTTGAGGTCCACGGTCTTCACGATGAGGTTACCGTGGCCCTGCCGATGATCGGCTGCGGTTCGGAGTAGATCAACGGCCCTGCGCTCGCTCGCCGAAAGCTCACCTCGATGGAATACGAAGACTTCCCATGGATCAGGCTCCCAGTTCTCCAGCGCATAGTGATAGACTGGAATCTCGCAGGCATGCACGGCCAAGGTCAGTGCGGCGAGGAGGATCACTACAACGGTGGTGGCGAGGATGTGAGCTAAACTCGGCCCTGTTCGCGGCATTGTTGACTGCCTTTCGCGCATCAGGACTATTGTTCATCGCAACAGTAAAGATTGGTATACACCAAGGCCCGCGCGTAATGCAAGCAAATTGTTATTTCGATGAAGGCGGGCCGAATACCTGCCCCGGCGCCGGCCTGTCGGTCAGTCATACACAGTTGCCGGTTGCAGACACCGGTGCCGGGGGAGGGAGCGGATCAGTTGCCGGGGACCGGCCCCGTCAGATCGTGTGACAGGATGAACTGGTGCTGCGTTATGTCGGTGACACGCCCGATCGGCTGGCGCGGGCCCGACATGGTCTCCTCGGTGCCGTCGCAGAACAGGCGCAGCGTCGGGCTGTAGGTCATCACATCGATCCGGTTCTCCGCCGGGTTGAAGCGCATGAGCCGCAGATATCCGTCACGTATGTCGGTCAGAAGCTCATGCACGATGTTGTCGTTCCAGCCCACGCTCTGCAGGCGCAGCGCCTGCGTACCTCTCTGATCGCCGCAGATCACCATCATCAGATTCGGGTGCCGAGCGATGAGCTTGTCCCACATCTGCTCGGCGTTGTTGCCGCGATCTCCTTCGCGGTGGCACTTGATCCACTGCACCCGGCCCTTGGGGATGTCGCTGTAGCTGCGATCGCCCCAGTGCTCCACCGGCCCGAGGTACATGTGGGTCGTCATTATCGCCCGCCGGTCCGAGTGCTCCTCCAGCACACCGTCCGCCCACTCCAGCACATCGTCGGGGGCGTTGCACTCGAGGTGCAGGAATACGAAGTCGAGACCCTCGGCGGTTATAAGCTGATAGCTGTTGGCATTGTTGCCCGACACCGCCGGGCCAAGCTCCGGATGCCCCTCGTAGTAGCCCCCGTACCAGTCGAACTCAGCATACCTTTCTGCACCAAAATAGTCCTGATATACTGACGAGTCCCCGGTGCGGGTGTTCATGTCGTGGTTGCCGACCGCGAGCCCATAGGGGATTACGCCGTGAATCCGGTCGATCGCGGCACGCGCGACATCCCACTCCTCGCGCTCATTGGGGCGATTCACGATGTCTCCGACGTGAGTGACGAAGACGATATTCTGCTCCTCCCGGTTGTCATGGACCCATTGGAACATCTCGTGGAAGACCTCCTGGCCGGTGAAGTCTCCACTGGGGGATCCGCCGTCGGCGTAGTCCTGTGTGTCGGGAATCACCACCACGGTGAAGGTGCCCTCCGGCGCGGGATCAACCTCGACCGCCATCGCAGGCGCGACCGCGAGGAAAAGTATGAGCAGTGCGGTGAGGACGAAATGGCGTCTCTTCATGCGCAACTCCCTGATTGCGTTGATCTGGCCTTCAGGAGACAGATTTCCCGCAGAGGGTCCGTTGTTCCTCCATCTCCATCAATGAAAGCGGGCAGGGAGGTGGTTGGCCTCCCTGCCCTTACTTCGGTCCTGCAATGCTACGCACTCACCATGCGCGAGCGGCGCAAGATGTCTGTGCCCTCAGGAGTCGATCCAGAAGGCATCCCAGTCCATAATGCGCGGCGTTGATCTTGCGCTTCCATCGCAGTAGACCACGTTCATCTGCTGCGAGTGACGATACATCAGATCGCCCACGCGCCCGTCATCGCCCATTCCACCGGTAGGCTGAAAGTCGCTGTCGAAGCCGAAAACGCTGGGATGCGCGGAATCGTGGCGCCGGGTTTCGAACATCAGTATCGTCTCTGAGGGCCTCGTAACCTCCGCCATGACTGCTGCAGCGCGGTTGGATCCGCCCATAGGTGATCGGTTGTCGTAGTTGTCATGCTGCCTGGCAACTCCGTAGCTGAATGCCATGTTCCTCCGGTAGAATCCGGTGCCGGAGGGCAGATCGCCTCGGTGCGGGGACGAAACTCTGTGCCCTGAGGGACAGATGAAGATCTGCTCGTTCATGGTGT
>PXBW01000268.1 GCA_003566775.1 candidate division WS1 bacterium | reverse complement strand
CGGTAAAGCCCGGCAACAGCGCCGCCGAAGCTGGTTTGCTTTGCCATCGGTGATAGGCTGGACCTCGGCGGCCGGCGCGGAGAGCGGCACGTAATGTCGCCCCAACCGTTCCCGGACCGCTCGCGGTTGCACTTGAGGACCGGCTTCCGATCCGGGAGCGTGGGCGCATGCTTCGTCGCGTCTTCAGGGGGTGGGGGCGGTCAGGGGGCGTGGGGTCGGTCCGCACATAGTCTCTGTGGACAATCCGCTCCCCGGAGAACCCGAAGACCCCCCGAGAGATCAGGGCCGGGAGGCCCGGCCTCCACCCCCCGATCCGCGAACCTATCCTATCCTGGCGCTCTTCTTCTTCGTCCGCGGATTACGCAGATTCCTGGGGGACAGGCCAGCACTCTCTTCCCCGGGGGCCTGAGCAGTTACGCGGGGCGAGGCGCAGGCGCATGGGCTCGGGCGGGTGACAGCGTCGACGGTCGCGCAGAGCCTCCCGTGTCCAAGCGTTCTGAAGCTATATGCAGACCAACCACGATGACACCCACTCTAGTAGACATGCCGCGATCGACGCGCCCTCTCTCTTCAGGGCGTGGCCAATAGGCGAAGAATCATGAGCACGGCGTGGAATAGAAGAATCGGGATCAGCGCGATAATGAAGGTCATCAGAGCGAGAAGTATTGGGCGAAACGGGCCGGACCTTCTTAGCAGGAATCTGATGGTTTCTCTCACAATGGGTTGCTTCGTGCTAGGCGAAGGGTGGATTTAGTTGCCACGCGGAGGGGCTAATCGGGATCAACACCCAGCGATACAGGCATTGGTGCCATCTGTTTCCCCACCGCTCAGCCTCCATCCCAATTATGTAGCCCGCAGGGCCAAGAACCGGCATTGCCGCAATAGAGGCCATCCTTGTCGCAGCTGTTTGGAACACATGCGTCTCGCCTGGGTTCAGAATGCAGCACCAGATGAGCTGTTCGGCAATGGATAGCGCCCCAATAGCTAGGCCGAGTGACGCCTGTTTCGCGTACCACCACAGCAGGAATTCGCTCTCAGTCATCAATCCTAAGACGTCGCGGCAATCCACGGCATTGTTAACGCAGGTCGCATACAGATTCAACCCGCCCTCTTCCCCAATCGGATCCCTGTTAACCCACCGCCCCAGTTCGGGACCGTAGTATCTGTAGCCAGATCCGACACCTGTGCGCGGCGCGCGCGCATGCCGCGTTGCGCGCCCCTCCTCCCGCGGCCTGGCCGCGGCCTCCGCTCTCAGGTGGTAGCCCATGACGGTGAGATAGTGGACCGGGCTGGCGGAGCGGTCAAGCCGGAAAGCGGCAGCCCGAAACCGTCCCACACAGCCGTCGCACACAGCGGCGCCGCTCAGGGCGCATGGGCTCCGGCAGCCCGCAGCATCGACGGTCGCGCAGTGCCTCCCTTGTCGAAACGCACTGCAACTATGTGCGGACCGACCCCGCGCTGACCCCGCCCTGCAACTATGTGCGGACCGACCCCGCGCTGACCCCGCCCGTCTACGGAATCCTGACCGCAAGGTCGCGGGCGGCCTCTCTCTCTAGAGCAAGGGGCACAAAGACCTCCTGCTGATCCAATGGGACAAGGATGGTTGCGCGGCTCTTCAACGTACCATCCAGGAAGAACCCAAGTTCCTCTCCCACATGGTCGAACGTGATCCGCCGAACCCGCGATCGCCCTTCATCGGTGAGAGTCAAGCGGAGCCCATACTCAACGCCGTCAAACGAGTGAACGTCCGCCCGCACGACCTGCGCGTTATCGAAAACGATACCCTCGCCATCCAAGAGACGGCACTCGATCCGGATCGGCGATCTCGCTGCTGGGATGAGCGGTTCCCCGTCGATCCCCAGCCCCGTCTCCGGCATCTCGATGTCGAACACGGGACGGATTTGGAGCGGCAGAAAAGCGAGAATCCCAATTCCCAGAATCGCGATAGCGCGGATGCGCCTCGGCGCCAGGCGTGCCCGCAACCACTCTGCTGTAGAGAGAGCCGCAGCTAGCGCGATTGCAGTGGCAACCACGTTGCGAACACCATGAGGAATCATCGGTAGCGGTACTCCGAACATGCGGAGCAATAGTCCAATGAAACTGATCACTCCTCTCGTAAGCCTGTACACCACCAGTGCACAAACCAAAGAGAACAGCCTGCTCGAAACCATTCTATTCATCACAACCCATCCTGTAGCAGAAGCTTACCTTCCTAAAGAGCGCAACGTTCCGCAGCTTGCTCACGACACTGATCCCGCATCCTCTCCCGCTCCCGCAAAGAAAGCGCACACACAACACGACCGGAAAGGCGGCAGTATGCGATCCTCCCATACGCAAGCGGATGAAAGCCGAATACGCCTCCCCATCGCTCGGTCCATTCGTGACAAATTCGCTCACGATCGCGACAGGCGCACTGGCACTGGATGACGCAAACAATCCGCGCGCGACAGATCGCGCCGCGAGCGTTCTCATCTCGAAACAACTCCCGTTCAATACGGGCTCTATTTCGTACTTCTTCCCACGGAATCCATCCACGGAGCAATCCGGGCAACTCGATAGATGCAGATTCACCCTCTCCCGGAAACCCGCCCTGCTTGGGGGCCGCAAGAATGATCTCTATCCCCATTCGTCCCACGACATCGAAGTATTCGCTGGCCTCGTAGCGCACGCCATCACGCATCACTTCAGGGCATCCGCGACACTTCCAGCGCCGGTACAATCGCCGTATGGGTATATGCCCCAGTATGTCCACAGAATCCGACGCCGCGTTTTGGCAGAACGCGAATAGATTCGCTCCACCCCATTCCCCAATCGGATCCCGATTGACCCATCGGCCAAGCTCCGGACTGTAGTATCTGTAGCCAGATCCGACACCCGCGCGGGGCGTGCACGCACCGCGCGTTGCGCGCCCCTCCGCCCGCGGCCCCGCCGCGGCCTCCGCTCTCAGGTGGTAGCCCATGACGCGGGCATGCTGCACCTGCCCAGAGGAGCGGTCAAGCCAGAAACCT
>PXBW01000200.1 GCA_003566775.1 candidate division WS1 bacterium | reverse complement strand
TCCGACCGGCCTGATTCCCACATACACCAGCGTCGGCAATCACCCGAGCGTCATGATCGACGCCTATGGGCTAAGACGTGATCCCTGCGAGTGTGAGATCGACCTGGAGAAGTGCCGGTCCGGCGTGGAGGGTAATCTCGCTAGCTGTCTGGGCCAGGAGGCCCATCGTTTCATACCCACCATCTTCAAGTGTGTGCTCTACTGCGCGATCACCGGGATAGGAGGGCCTATTGCATTCTACGTCTGCCTCACTCTCTGTGAGGTTGCGAATGGAATAGGCCATTACGTAATCAGCCGTGCTTGCCAGCAGATAGCTCGCGAGGAACTCGGGAGTTGTTTCGATGCTCACTGGATGTGTTTGGGAAATGCACCTGGGAAGCGCCCGCCCGGGTGGCCGCCCCCCGAAGATCTCGTGGGATCAGGTGGGTTGGTACTGCCGAAGCACAAGTAGCCGCAGCAGGAGGGCTCATCAATGCCAACCACGGTAATAGGCCGACGAGCCGTATGGGTGATCCTGATGTGGCTGAGCGCCATTCTGCTCGGTCACGCGGCAGGTCGGGTACCGCCAGGACTGCTTCCGGTGCCAGCAGTCGGCGTCCTGACTTTGGTCTTCTTCACGTGCCTGGCCTGGCTGGTTGCCCCGAGGCAGAGAACGTTGCTGCGCACGAGTGCCGTGTTCAGTAGCGCTGGAGTCGTCATCTACTTCATCGCGCTATGGATGCGCTACCAACTCGGCGAGGCATTAGGGGAGACCGTGACCACTGCGGCCGCGGTGATGCTGGTTGCTGTGTGCTTCGGTATGCTTGCCTCGGTCGGACTTGACATCCTGTCGGCCACGAGAGCGTATGTGCTTGACGTGGAGATGGAAACTGTTCACATCGCACACCGCACGTTGATTGCCGCTCTTGGACTTGCCCTAATCGGCCTGATGGTCTGGCTTGGCTACTTCTGAGGGTTTAGGCCCTAATGGAGGCTGCTGGGTGACCTTCACGCAAGTGCCACTGCTGCCCCGCATAGACTTCGCGGCGGGCGGGAATAGTTACTATGACTACGATGCCGACAGCAAGCGCGTAAGCCAGCGGACGGCGGAGGGATTCCGGCAGTTCGTCTACCAGGGGCCGGATATGCTGGCGCTGCAGATGGAGCGGGACGAGAGCGAGGAGACGGTGGCGCAATACACGATGGGCGCGGGGCTGGAGGCCATGCATCGCGACGGCGACAGCAGCTTCTATCACTATAACCACCTCGGCACGGCGCTGGCCTTGACCGGGGCGAACGAGGCGGTCACGGATACCTACCGCCACGACGCCTGGGGCGTGCTGCTTGCGAGCACCGGCAGCAACCTCAACCCGCATACCTATGTGGGCCGCGAGCGCTACTACCGCATGCCGGAGGCGGAGATGTACCACCTCGGCTTCCGCGACTACGCGCAGGGGTTGGGGCGGTTCATGACGGTGGATCCCATAGGCCGCTTCCCGAATGTGGTTCTGAACCGGCTCAGTAAACTGGGCTACCTGCCCATACTGCGGAGCCCCATTGGTGCGAGCCTGTCAGGTCGTGCAACACAAATGGAATATGGCTTCGTTGAGAACCGACCGGCGGCCATGGTAGATCCGGCGGGTCTCCAGCCACTGCGTCCAGGGTTAGCTAATGAATGCGACGAGCGGTATCAGAGGTGCATTAGCGATCAAGTGAGCCCGATCATAGACTGCGTCTTGCCGTTGCTGAAGGATCTTGCAATCCCATTGCCGTATGATTGGAAGGTCTTCGCGCTCTGTGCCGTAGGGTGTGTGCCAGTAGGTGTTGGTTCGGGCGGTATCGGGTACGGGAAATGTCTTGCGCTCTGTCTCGGGATCAGCGACATCATCAGCAACATCCTCAGCATTGCCCCCGTCTGGTACTTCTGTAACCGGGAACTGAAAGAGGGGCGCGAATCCTGCCTTTTCGCCTACGCCCATTGCTGCTACAGAGCTGAGACGTACTGTGGAGAAGCGTGCGACGAACCGCCAGGTGGGTGGGACGACCGCGGCCCCGGCAACCCTGACTGGTGGAAGAGGCGCAGGCGATGACCATGCCGAAGCTGTTCCATGTGGCTTTCCGATGCATGATACTGGTGATCGCAGGAAGGGTGTTGGATTGGGCTCTGTTGTCCGACACTCCCATCGCTGGAGCAGGGGAGGCTATGGGAATGTTGGCAGCAGGCATTTTGCTCGTCCTGAATTACCCACCCCAGTGCGTTAGATCGCAGTTCCGGAGAGTCACCTCCGGCTGCCTGGTGATATTGGCGTCAGCAGGCATGCCGGGGTCGTTGCGGATGTCATTGCAGGTTCTGCCCGAAGAGTCGCTGGTGTATGGCGTAGCCGGGTGGGCTTGGGCTTGGCCATTGCTGATGCTCACAATCTATGTGGGCTGGGGGCGCTGTGCCGACACGCGGCTCAGGTTCATCAACATCGGGTGTTTAGTCTTCTTGGTTCTGCACGCTCTCGCCATTGCTGTCCTCGCGAGACAGACCATATCGCTGCTCGGGCTTGCATTCTGATCGAGGCCACTATTGGTGCGGCCTTCGCAACTCGGAGCCAATCAGCTCGTCACCGAGACCACGGAGGGCGCGACGACCTACTATCGCTACGACGGCCGCGGGAATACGGTCGCGAAGCAGGAAGCCGCCGGGACGACCTATTACGCTTACAACACTGAGAATCTGATGACGCGCATAGACTTCGCCGCGGGCGGGAATAGTTACTATGACTATGATGCCGACAGCAAGCGTGTGAGCCAGCGGACGGCGGAGGGTTTCCGGCAGTTCGTGTATCAGGGGCCGGATATGCTGGCGCTGCAGATGGAGCGGGACGAGTCCGAGGAGACGGTGGCGCAATACACGTTCGGCGCGGGGCTGGAGGCCATGCATCGCGACGGCGACAGCAGCTTCTATCACTACAACCACCTCGGCACGGCGCTGGCCTTGACCGGGGCGAACGAGGCGGTGACGGACACGTATCGCCACGACGCGTGG
>PXBW01000012.1 GCA_003566775.1 candidate division WS1 bacterium | reverse complement strand
TGGCAATAGCGCTTCTGTGCTGTGGCTGCGATGAACGACTCTAAGGCTTGTCCTCAGGGCATTCTAACCCAGGCTACTCGAAAGTGACATTCAGCATATAGGCAGCCTCGCAGTGACAGGGACCGACGGGTGCGCGAAGCAACACAGAAGGGGCCGGTTCATGCCCAGATAAGTGGTGGGGTGTCCCGGGTGTTCCTTGCGCTTCCATCTAGTGGAGATTGACCTTCTGGACAATAGTGCAGACTCGTGAGCCCATTAGTCAAAGATACTGCGCTTGCGTAATGGCGAGGATAGGAAACGCAGAAATATCCTCGATTTTGTAAGCCACTCAATCCTCACACCGTTCTTCTTGTTAGAGGTTTCCAGAAGGGTCAACGAAACGAGAGGATCGCTCAACCATACTTCGCGCGGGCCGCTGGTAATGAGGGAGTGATACTCATAGGCATCGCTAAGGAGAAGACAACTGCCTTTCGCTCTTACCGATCAAATCGCAGTCCTTCCGGTGTCCCCCACTACGACTAGGACATCAGTGTGTTTCTATCCGTTCAGTTATCGGAGCCAATCTGCTACCGCCGTGATTTCCGGTTTGTACACCATCAATATAAAGGCAATTACCAGGGGTACAACGCCAGCCATGCTGATCCACCGACGCAGTTTAAGGAGGCGGATCAGTTCATCTGGAAGTCTCTGATCATCTGGTTTAAGGCTGGATATGAGCTTCTTTATCTTGTACTGGGTTGGAATGTCACTAACTATCCAGAAGATACCGGACCCTATAAAGAGAAGAAAGCTTACTGAAAGCCAGCCAATCTGCCACAGCTCTCCTATATTATAGCTTAGGGAAAGACCCCCCAGTACCGAAAGTATGATAAGGGGAGCTGAAAAACGGGAGTCCAAGAAAGTTACGGGGTTATAGGTATGCAGGATTACTTCTTTACTGCCGGAGGCGAGGCTCCGCTGTTCCCATAATATACCTACCACCGCATTGGCAAAGAACAGGGTAACCGCCGCAATGTGTAAGAAGCGGGCGTGGCTGTACGTGGCCGGGTGTTTCAGAAGAGCAATAAAGGCTTCCTGAAAAAAAATGGCAAAGCCTATAATTCCTGCCATAATGGCCAAAAAGGCAACCAGAACATATTTTGTCTTCATGATAGATATTGAACCATACAATCTAAGATATCACAATTGGCCTACGTACTTGACAGCCCTTGCGACCGGATGTAGTATGCCCCAAGCCGTTATACGGACTGATCCAGAAGTAGTAGTAGTCGGCGCCATGCTTGCAAAAGACATTCATGGACGAGTTGCAGGTCCGTAAACTACAAGGTATTGTGCCAAGGACAGTCATGGTCATAGGCCAATAATAGAAATGCCTTATGCCCTGTATAGTAACTATATGACTGGCCGGCAAAAGTGCACAACGGACTAGTTCCTAATGACTTCAGGAATAAGAAAGTATTGGCCCCAATACAGGTGGTCAAATGCTTTTGCAATGCTTCGCAATATGAAACGGCATCCCAGACGAAACACAGAACCTTTCCGGGATAAACTAGTTGTCATAACCGGGGCTACCACAGTTATTGGGTATCATACTGCCCGTAAATATGCTGCTATGGGTGCCCATATCATTATGGTCAATAGAAATCCGGAGAAATCAGAGCGGGTCCGCAGGGAAATAGCCGAAGAATTCGGCACCCCGACAGAATATGTCATTGCTGATTTAGCACTTTTGACAGATATACAGCGAGCAGGGCAATATATCCTGGCCCTTGAACAGCCGATAGATGTGCTGATCCACAATGCGGGAGTACATCTTGAATCTCGCAAAGAAACTCCAGAAGGCCTGGAGGTCAATTTTGTGGTCCATTATCTTTGTCCCCTTATCATTACCAGGATGCTTATGCCAAAATATCAGCGGGACAGGACAGGAAGAATCATTTTTGTAAGTTCAGAGGCATATCGTTTTGCAGTGTGGGGGCTAGATCTCGAAGACCTACAGTGGAAGAGGCGGCGCTATTCAGGTGTTAAGGCTTATGGAGCCGGAAAACTGGCACAGATTCAGTCTATGCATATCCTCGCCAGGGAACTGGCCACCTATAACGTAACCATTAACGCGATGCATCCTGGAATGGTCCGGACAGAGTCTGGCAAGGATAACCGAAGATTGTACCAATGGTATAAAAAGAACATAATCGATAGATATTCAGGCTCTCCAGAAGTTTCCGCTGAGGCCCTATACTATCTTGGGGCATCTCCGGAGGTGACACATACCAGCGATGTCTTTTTCCATCTGACAACAGAAGAAGAACTAACACCTCCAGCCCGGGATTTGGAGGCAGCGGAAGCCCTCTGGAAAAGAACCAGAGAGCTATTGCAGGAACAAGGTGTAGCACTGTGATTCAAAAGGAGATCATTGTTGTAGGCGGCGGTATCGCAGGTTTGACTGCTGCTTTAAGTCTCGCTCATAAGGGCAAGGATGTACTCCTGATTGAAAGAAACGAAAACTGTGGCGGGCTGATGACCTCCTTTGAACGGGACGGTTTTCGCTTTGAAGCTGGAGCTCGGGCGTTGGTAAACGCAGGCCTTGTAAAACCTCTTATCAAGGAATTTGCCTTAGATATTGAGATTCTGCCAAACCCCATCACCCTGGGGATTGAAGACAGACTGCTCAAAATTGATGGGGAACGAAGCCTGCACCTCTATGGTGATATGTTGAGAGATCTGCACCCTGAAAGCAAAGATGAGGTCGATAGGATTATCCAGGTCATCCATGACATAATTGAGGATATGAAGGTCCTCTATGGCGTTGACAGTCCTTTATTTGCTAGAAAGAGAAAGAGTGTTCTGACTATGGCTCCTTCGGTTGTCGCCCGGATGTTCAAATTCATAAGAACGATGTACCGCATTTCTAAAATGGACACTCCCTTCGAGGATCATCTGGACGTCTTAGCTACAAACCAGTCCCTTAAGGATATCATTGGCCAGCATTTTTTCAGAAGAACCCCCGTGTTTTTCGCCTT
>PXBW01000214.1 GCA_003566775.1 candidate division WS1 bacterium | reverse complement strand
CGGTCGATGTTTCATCTGCTATCACCTCAACCACAGCTTACACAGACCATCACCCAATACCTCTTAATCTCACCGACCTTTCCCACTTTTTTCAGCAGTCAGATCATCGCGATCACCACCAGCAATTCAATCAGCGTGAAGCCGAGTCGTGTGCTCTGCATCTTCACGTCCTCCTCTTTGCTTGAGTTATCTTGAACCTATTAGCGCGTGCGGCTGAGCGGTCACATTGTGGCTGAGCATCAGTGTCAGCGCATCAATGGCTCATACGTGGTAAGCTGCGGAATGGCCCTGACATGTCCGTCGCCGTACGCAGCGTTCATCATGCGACTGTGGCGATATCTCATGTTGCCGACGCTGCCATCATCGGCCATAGGAATGGGGGTTCCGTCTTCATTGAAACCGATCTGTGCCGGCGTCCGGGCCTGAGGTTGACCCATCTCCGCGAGCAGGATCTTCTCGGCGGGCCTGTCAATCTCGGCGAGGGAGAGGCCTCTACCCGTTTCTGACCAAAGGCCGACCCCAAAGTCGGCTCGAGGAAAGGACGAATGTGAGGTGACAACGCCGTAGCTGGCCCGGTATGAGTTTCCATAGAACCCCTCTGGTGGGCCGGGAAGATTGGCACGCCGGTTCGAGCGTTCGAAGTGACCGGACGGACAGATGTAGATCTGCTCGTTCATCGTATAAGGGGCAAAGCCGTCATAGAAGCCATGGTAGCGGGTACTTGAGTCTCCCATCCAGAAGTTGTAATGCGCCGGTAAGGTCTCATCGTAGTCCTGAGCGTACATCATCGCGGCTAAACCGATCTGCCTCATGTTACTCGTGCAGGACGCCTGCCGCGCCCTGTCGCGCGCCCTTGCGAAGACCGGGAACAGAATCGCCGCCAGGATCGCAATGATTGCGATCACCACCAGCAACTCGATCAGCGTGAAGCCTTGTCTCCTGCTCTGCATCGTCACGTCCTCCTCCGATCAGATTATGGTGACACGGGCGATAAGCCCGGTGAGACCTCTGGTTACGGTCGGACGCCAGCCGCACCGATCCGAGAATCAGTTCAGGCCAATCCATGCTCTGTTCGAGCACGGTGGGCCTGACCCATTCGCCGCGTTGAGTCGATTGCTTCGAGGGACAGCGCATCGTCCTTCTCCGAAGGCTTTCTTCGGTCGCGAGATACTACTTTTTGTTTGCTGGCCAAATGCCATTCGACATCCTGTCGGGATAGACCTCCCAACAATTCAGAGTTTTTTCTGGGGATGGGAGGAACGTGCAAAATGCGCGGCCCGCCACTGTCTGCTGACGCACGGGCTGCGCTTTGCGGATTCGCTCGGGAATCGATGCAGGAGGCGCGCCAGTCGGCGATTGAGGGGCCGCAGGCTCGAACGGGCACGCAGTGGCGCCCGCCCCGTCGCAGTTTAAGGCAACGGGTTGAGGGGGCTCCGTCGGCGGCTGTGTGCTCCCGCTGAACTCGCGGAGGAGTCGCGGCGGTTCGAGGCGAAGACGTACCGGCAGGGTCGGGCTCGGCGGATAGTGGAAGGTGGAACAATCCCGCCCATCCAAGGCTCAAAGAGAGTACGGTGGCCGATCGGGCGCCGTTCAATATCATGCGAACTATTGACCGCTACGTATTACTTGAAGCTATGGGCCCCTTCCTGGTGGCGCTTCTGGCATTCATCGTGCTGATCACCGGTCATATGCTGTTTACGGTGGTCGAGGTGATCGTGCAGCACGGTGTGCCGCTGCCGTCGGTACTGCGCTTCGTGGTGTTGCAGATACCGAACGCCGCTGTGATGGCGCTGCCGGTGGCGACGCTGATGGGCGCATCGCTGGCGGTGAACCGGCTCGCCTCAGATCATGAGGTAGTGGCGATGCGCGCTGGAGGGGTGAGTCTGGCGCGTATGCTCGTGTCTATCTGGGTGCTCGGCCTGTTCGCAAGCGGTGCGACGCTTGCGTTGAGCGAGGGGGCGGTACCGTGGTCGCGTGAGCAGGCGGCACATCTCGTGCGTGACATGGTGCTGCGGCAGCAATCGCTGGCCTTCGAACCGGGAAAGTTCACGGACACCGGCCAGCGGTTCCATGTTTATGTCGGAGATCGCAGCCCGGAGGCGCAGGAGTTGCGCGATGTCCTGTTGTTCTACGAGTTGCAGCCCGGCCAATCGCCGGATATCTTTGTTGCGCCGCGAGCGGTGTTCCGGGGGGATCGGCTCTATCCGATCGATCCCATATACTACAACTTCGACGGCGAGGGTCTTACGACGCTTCACAGCACAATGGTGGAAGTCGATCTCCGCCAGATTGCCCGCAGCGCCACCATGGGTATACCGGGACCGACCGGAATGGCCGAGATGACGCTTCGCCAGCTTGAAGAGGAGCGCAGCCGGCGTGAGGAGAGACGGGAAGGCTCGGGCCGCTCGTATGCCATGGAGATACACTCGCGCCTCGCGATGGCGCTGTCCTGCCTCGTATTCGCCGTGCTCGCCGGGCCGGTCACATTGCGCTTCGCGCGCGGTCAGAGCCTCGTCGGTGTTATGGCCGCGATGATAATCACCTTTGGGTATTTTCTCATCATGATCTGGACGAGGACGCTTGGTGAAGGCGGCGTTCTCCCCGTATCGGTGGCGGCGTGGGCACAGAATGCAGTTCTGCTCACCGCGGCGGCCTGGGGCATATGGCGGCTCGGTTAGTCAGGGAGCTTGGGATGCGGACGATCGCACGCATAGCGGGTGTTCTGGTGCTGGTCGCGTTGCCGGCATGGTTGATGTTGACGACCGTCGCCCACGGTCACGGCACCGTCGGCACATCCGTGCCGGCCCCGTCTGCCTCCGAGCCCCCGTCCCCGCGAATCACGGCACCCTCGTTTGTGGCGGGGGATCGGCCCCAGGTCATTTCGGAGCAGACAGCAGAGCAGCCTCCGGGCGAGCACGTTGAGGACACCGCGCCTGCCGATGGCCCCCTCCCTGATCTCCCGCCTACCGATGTTCCGCCACCGGTGCCGGACGATGTCAGGCCGCCGGATGAGGAGCCGCCGAT
>PXBW01000189.1 GCA_003566775.1 candidate division WS1 bacterium | reverse complement strand
GCTCGACATCGTGCTCCTGCGCTCCGACGCGCCCGGCCAGTGGCTGGAGATGCCCTTCACGCTGGAAGAGGAGATCACCGGCGAGGTCTTCGTCGAGCTTCTCGATCACACGACCCGCGGTGCGGTTCAGATCATGCTCAACGACGAGGTAGTGGTGGAGGACTACGAGCACTGGACCGATGGGACTGAGCCTGTGCGCGTCTCGCTCGGCGAGATGACTCTCCCTGCAGGCGAGCACACGGTGCGGCTGGAGGTGCTCGAACGGCGCACCGGGATGATCGGTCTCACGGGTGTGACCATCCGGCCAGAGGGCGCTCCGGATGCGCCACCACTTGCGCGAGAGGACTTCGAGTTCTGGTTCGATAACTTCTACATCCTGCCGGAGTGAGCATAGACCGGTCTGATGAGACAATGATAGGCGGCCCTGAGATGTAACGACGTGTGATCGCGTACTTCAGGAGATGTTCATCCATGTATGGCAGACAGAGATTGATGATGGTCGCACTGATGGTGGCGGTCATGTGTGCGGTGACGGAGGGAGCGGAGTACTACCTCTCGCCCGACGGAGATGATGAGGCGGCCGGCACCCGCGAGGCTCCGTGGCAGACTCTTGAGCGAGCTTCGGAGACCGCAGATGCCGGTGACACCGTGATTCTACTGCCGGGCAGATACGAGGGGCAGTTGCGGCCGGTCAACAGCGGCACCGCCGACGCTCCGATCGTTTTTCGGGCGGAGCCGCGACTCAGTGCCGTTCTAATCGGCGAGTCCGGCGAGCGAACCATCGCGATAGAGGATGTCGAACACATCAGAATCGAGGGCCTGCATGTAGATCCGGATGGCGGCGGCCGCGGCTGGCTCACAATCCGAAATGCCTCGCATATCACCGTTGATGACTGTCGAATGGAGAACTCCACCTACGGCCTTGCGGCACACGTGGACCGCACCGAGAATGTCCGGGTGCATAACAGCGTATTTCAGCGCCAGACGGGCGGGGGCAATATGTTTCGGGTAAGCAATTCGACCAGGATCGTGATCGAGGGCAACTCGATCAGTCGTGCCGGACACTCGCCGCTGCAGTTCTTCCCGCAGAACACGAACCGGTACATAGTGATCAGAGGCAACGTATTTCATGCGGCTTGGGGCCGCCCGTTCGAGTTCTTCCACGACCGCGACGTGCTGTTTGAACACAACATCATCGCGCACGCCTTCAACAGTGGCTGGTCCAACACGTCGAATGCGAAGCTCGGCTTCACGAGGGGTATTGTGCGGTTCAATCGCACCTTCCGCAACCCCCATTCCGCAATCAGCATGTACCCGTGGCGTGATGAGGGCGCTCTGAATCGCATGCGGCTCTACAACAATGTCTGGGATGACACGGGTGATCGACCGATCGCGATCAGAAGCGGGAATGAAGATACCCGGGACATTACTGTGATGAACAATGTCTTCAGCAGGAACAGCCCTCACGTGCCACCTGGCCCGCAGCCCCAGCTCATTCTTTCGAGCGGAAGCCCTGAACAGACGCGGGTGGTGCGCAATGTGTTCACGGGCAGTGAGCCGGGACTGCCGGTAGTCCGCGACTACGGTGAGGACTTCACCGTAGAGCAGTTGGATTCGGATGAACTGCGCGCCGAGCACGGTGTTCGCTACCGGGAAAACGTGGACGTGGACCCTGGCTACGTCGACCCCGACAACTACAACCACGCCCTGCGCGAGGACAGCCCCCTGCGTGACGCGGGACACTTCCTCACGACTGCCAGGGACGCGGGAGAAGGTAATCTGCTGGCGGTGGAGGACGCCGCCTTCTTCTACGACGGCTTCGGCATCGACGGAGAGCAGGGTGACATTATCGCAGTCGGTGCACCTGATCAACAGGCGACAGTGACAAGGGTAGATCATGAGAGCAACGCATTGCATCTGGACCGTGACCTGACTTGGAGCGACGGTGCCCCGGTGAGCCTGCCGTGGTCAGGGGTGTCTCCGGATATTGGGGTCTACGAGCATGGTGATGACGGGCGTGTGACGGTACAGGTGGCCACTGAGCCGTTCGAGGTTCAGCCTGGCGAGCAGGTGACGCTGCGCGCATTGGTACATGGCGCCGCACAGCCGGAGCATACTCACTGGTGGCTCGGCGACGGGAATGTCGCCCAGGGGACAGAGGTTACCCACGCCTATGAAGACGAGTACGACTATGCGATCCGCGTGGCGGTGCTGGACACCGAGGGCCGTACCCATCGTGGCACCGGGTACGTCTGGGTGACTGAAGCGGTAGATCCAACCGAGCCCCTAATTCATTCGACGTGGTGTCCTGACGATGAGATGGCATGGTGGCTGTGGAAGAGCTATCGTCCGATGCCAGCGGCGTTTCGCGACGTTATCGAGGACGGTGTGCGCCACGGCCCCAATACGCGTGGAATTCCGGAGGATTACGAACTGCCCGGCGAAGGTGTGAACTACCGCCACATCATGGCGCCGGAAGCGGACTCCTCTCGCCTCCCGGCGCTGCTGCGTCCCGATGGCTGGGACATTGACCTCTACCCGGAGGTCTTTGTGCGCTACCGGGTCGGTGAGGGCACCCCGCTTGTGCTGCTGCTCAAGCCGTTTGGACGCTCGGCGCTGGTGGTTGCACTCAGCCCTGCGGGTGACGAGGACCTCACACCCGTCGCCGACTATGTGCTGCACGATGACCAGCAGTGGCATGAGTTAAGCTTCGACGTGCGTAAGGTTCGAGAGATCTATCCGGAGCTTCAGGTGCTCGAGGCACTGCAGTTCTTTGGGAGGCCGGTAAGCGCGGTAGAGAAGGGCCACTGGTTCGATCTTGACGAGGTGATCATCCGGCCTGCTACAACGCAGTGATCGCGTCAGAGGCTCGTTCGGTTGTCCTAACCAATGATGCGCCTGCATTGATTCTGAAAGAGCGTGGAGATAGTCGAATCTCTGCGGAGGGAATACCCATGTTGAACTACGCACGATTGCTGGTCACGGTCTGTGTCATGATGCCAATGGTGGCGGGTGTCGCATTCCCACAGTACT
>PXBW01000265.1 GCA_003566775.1 candidate division WS1 bacterium | reverse complement strand
GTCGAAGGGGTCAGCCACTGGTTGGAGGGCCTAATCTCCTGCCAGTGGCGCTTGACCAAATTTTTGGGAAGCTCAGACTGCACGCACACAGCCTTAGCTCAGTAATTTAGTCTAATGGCGCACCGGACGCAAGTAAGAATTGTTACCGTTGCCAGAAACCCCACTGCTAACCCCCAGAGATTCAGATCCCTGGGTTCTTGAAGAACCCAGGGATCTTTTTGCCTAATCGGTCAGGCTCTCTCCCCTCGTTCCCATGCTCTGCGTGGGAATGCCCCCCAGAGGCTCTGCCTCTGGCTATAGGCGGCAGAACCACCCCAGATCGGTGCCCAAGAGATTCAGATCCCTGGGTTTTTGAAAAACCCAGGGATCTTTTTGCCTAGCCCGATTTTGCCTAATCGGTAAGTTTTACCAAAGCTATGAGGCAATCGGCCTCGACTAGGAGTTTCCAACAAGTCCGATTTTGCCTAATCGGTAAGTCAACAGGTTGGAAGAAAACAACCTGTGGACAGAACGTTTCCAACAAGTCCGATTTTGCCTAATCGGTAAGCTCTCTAGAAACCTGGAGTGCAAATGGTACCGAGCGTTTCCAACAAGTCCGATTTTGCCTAATCGGTAAGATGGAGTGAGCACTGGATTGATTCATGCAGAAGGTTTCCAACAAGTCCGATTTTGCCTAATCGGTAAGGGTACTGCCCAGGAAGCTCTATTATCAGGAATTGAATGTTTCCAACAAGTCCGATTTTGCCTAATCGGTAAGGATCATACAGAGAGCTACGTTTTACCCTCAGTTCTCTAGTTTCCAACAAGTCCGATTTTGCCTAATCGGTAAGCGTCAAATGCAGAATCTTTTGGGGTGGTTGCATTGTTTCCAACAAGTCCGATTTTGCCTAATCGGTAAGGCGACCAGTCTTACTGTTCCCATAATAGGCAGAAGTGTTTCCAACAAGTCCGATTTTGCCTAATCGGTAAGGAGATCCTTCACCTGAACAGCTAGAACTATTGGGCAAGGGTTTCCAACAAGTCCGATTTTGCCTAATCGGTAAGCTGAGTTATTCTTCCTCCCTGCGGAGGGAGGCCCACCTGTTTCCAACAAGTCCGATTTTGCCTAATCGGTAAGACGGGAGCATCTCGCTCTGAAGCGGTTGACGCTGGTCATGTTTCCAACAAGTCCGATTTTGCCTAATCGGTAAGATGCCATATCTGGGGGCTGAGCTTTGGCAAAACGTTTCCAACAAGTCCGATTTTGCCTAATCGGTAAGTTTATGGTCACTAATGTTGATGGGCACACGTTCGTTTCCAACAAGTCCGATTTTGCCTAATCGGTAAGAAGCCAGAAAAATGAAATTGTTGGCCAGCAAGGGAGGTTTCCAACAAGTCCGATTTTGCCTAATCGGTAAGTGACGTTCGCTGTGTTCGTTCAAGAGGTGTTAAGTGGTTTCCAACAAGTCCGATTTTGCCTAATCGGTAAGGGTTTATCTTAGCTGGATTTGTACTCCTGCAACTGACAGTTTCCAATAAGTCCGATTTTGCCTAATCGGTAAGTCCTCAACCGGCACCAATGCCGGACCCTGGGCCGAGGGTTTCCAACAAGTCCGATTTTGCCTAATCGGTAAGAACTGAGAACCTACGTTTCCAACGTTCGTCGAGGAGGTTTCCAACAAGTCCGATTTTGCCTAATCGGTAAGCTTTGACAGCAATAAAAAAAATTACTGCCGTCAACATCTTGTTTCCAACAAGTCCGATTTTGCCTAATCGGTAAGCTCCTCTCCCGCATTCGCACGGGAGCAATGTAGTTGTTTCCAACAAGTCCGATTTTGCCTAATCGGTAAGCATTTTTTAAAAAAATGATTGGACCTGCAGTACAAGTTTCCAACAAGTCCGATTTTGCCTAATCGGTAAGCATTCGCACGGGAGCAATGTAGTTACTCCTGTGCTCGTTTCCAACAAGTCCGATTTTGCCTAATCGGTAAGTGGTCTCAGAGCTTATCAACTCTGGAGAAGAAAAAGTCGTTTCCAACAAGTCCGATTTTGCCTAATCGGTAAGGGTCAGTTTCCCTGCTCTGATGCAGAAGGAAAGGTTTCCAACAAGTCCGATTTTGCCTAATCGGTAAGGAGAAAATTGCGAAATGATCGGAGGGACCTGGGTGTTTCCAACAAGTCCGATTTTGCCTAATCGGTAAGCCGGAACCTCCCTCAGAGTATGTCCATGTTACTTTGGGTGGTTTCCAACAAGTCCGATTTTGCCTAATCGGTAAGTACCATGGTTCTTTGATCCAATGGATCATCAGTTGTAGTTTCCAACAAGTCCGATTTTGCCTAATCGGTAAGCGTTCACCATCACCGCCGAGCGGTGGTTTGACGACAATGTTTCCAACAAGTCCGATTTTGCCTAATCGGTAAGTCAAACACGGGTTGTCATCCCACTGAGCCTTATGGAGTTTCCAACAAGTCCGATTTTGCCTAATCGGTAAGCCGCGATTCTGGGCAGGTAACCTCGGGTTATTTGTATCGTTTCCAACAAGTCCGATTTTGCCTAATCGGTAAGCATTTATTCATAGCGGTAGTAAAGAACTTAGGTTGTTTCCAACAAGTCCGATTTTGCCTAATCGGTAAGTCAGTCGGTGGAAAGCCCGCCCTCCGGGGCGGTAAGGTTTCCAACAAGTCCGATTTTGCCTAATCGGTAAGCGAAGGGGGCAACTTTTTGGCCTTTACCCCTCGTTTCCAACAAGTCCGATTTTGCCTAATCGGTAAGGGTGCCTCTCTGAATCCCTTGCGGAGAGCCAGGTCTAGACCCCCAAAATTCTCGGGGTCCCGGACTGCTGTCAACAAAGGGGGGGGCGTTCTCAACAAGGCCGTGAGAAAATCGCTGTATCCCTTATGGGGCAAGGCGTCCGCTGGGTTCAACGAGAGAATGCGGGTTTCAGCCGTTGGCCGTACCCGACGAAAGCACCCCTGTATTGTAGCTATTACGTTCCCCAAAGTCGTTTAAATTCCTGTTGATTTGCCAAAAAGGTTTGAAAATCCCGAGAAGCTGAGTCATTTTCATCG